>JANYDE010000037.1 GCA_025359915.1 Chamaesiphon sp. 336R_metabinner_41
ATACATTACTTGTACGGATATATCGATTTCTTCACTAATTTTAGTTGATTTTAGCCGATTTCATTGAACTTGACTAACTTTTTATTGTTTATATCTCTCTCTGTGTCTGGGTTTTGGCTTTTGTCAGCAAGCCCTAATTAGACAACCGGATTAAGGAGTCAGAGTAGCTTTGAGAACGACTGTGTAAGTACCGTCTTGGAGAATCTTGTTAGCTGGAGCCGCAACGTTAACTGCTACGCCGATATCAGAAGCAGTGTTGCTGTAGGAATGTACAGCAGTACCTCCGCTAGGAGTATTAAGGTCAACATTAGTGCCTGCAACGCCTGGATATGTAGTTCCATTAGCAGTTAAACTGTATGTTTGAACAGGTGTTTGACCACCTGGCACCGTGCTAGACGAATCTTTTGCTACAGTAATTGTGCTAGTAGCTGTGTTGCATAAAGTGGTGAACTTAGCACCAGTGGATGCTAGAGATACTGGGAAAGCAACAGTATTAATGGTTTGAGTAGTTGCGGTAAAAGTTCCGCCAGTAGCAGTAAGGCTACAAGTAGGATCTACAGTAGCTGATTGGGAGGAAGTAGCAGTTAGTGGTGCAGCATGAGCTACAGAACCGAAACCAACACAAGCAACAGCAGTCAAAGCGGAGATAGCAATAATTCTTTTCATGGTTTTACCTAAAAAATCCTAGTTAGAGATTGGGGTTTGTTGAAGACGAGATTGTCACTAGTTGAGATTCAACTCAGCTTGGATATTCACTGCATAGTCTGTCGCCGCTCTCAATACCTGCCCATCAGGGGCAGTTATCGAAACTTGGTAATACACTTTTCCGCTTGGAGCATCGCCACTAGTTGTCGGGATGGTGATAGTAACAGGATTTTCACTGTACTGACTGTTACTGCTGGTAAAAATACCATCAGTACTAGACACCCGAAATTTGGCAATGCCATTGTATTTAGTCGAACTGAGCATCGATAGTGTCATACTACCGCTGCGAGGAGTACTACCAGGACAGGAAACCTGAAAGTATTGACTACCGACAGATTCTACCGCCTTGGACATCGAACCAAAGGAAGTAACCGAAATCGGCAGCAACGCTGATGGTGTGGAAGCTGTGACAGTACAAGTGTTCGTCTGAGCCAGTGCTGGAGACAGCGACTGAAACTCAAGACTTAACAAACTTATAATACCCAAACTCAAACCAAACGAACGCATATTTACCTGGCTCGAAAACTATACAAGAATACAAAACACTGAACTGAAGACTAGCCTCGCGGGATACTTTGACTCTTTTGAGTCTAGATTTACCGTTGAGCTATCTTTGAAGTAGTATTCCCCAATCTTACATAACGATACAAGCATTGTCCAGTGATTGATATCACAAAAAAACAAAAAACAACCGCTATTTAGCGGAATTATTAATATTTTATTGATATTTTGTTGCTATTTTTGGCGTAGCTGTAGTATTTTGGCTGTTTTGGAATTTATTGAATATTTTGTCTTTGGGGCAGAAAGAAACCCGACTTCTGGAAGAAGTCGGGTTTCTTTCTGCCCTATCAGCAATTTTGTCTAACTATTGATTAACCTCTGGCTCCCATTCGCAGCCAAGACTGTTTTGGATCTGTTAGTGGCGATGCAAGCTGGATGACCCATTCGACTAGTCGAGGAACTAGATAGCTGCCCCAAACTGCCAGATGACTTTGCCAACCGATGATAATTTCGTGTTTGTCTCGCTCAATCCCACGGATCAGAGCTTGTGCGACTCGTTGGGGCGACATCGGTACCATCCACCGAAATAGAGACATATCTCGCACCATATCCGTATCAGTCAATGTCGGTAAGAGGGACATCACCTTGACATTGTGACTGGCTAATTCGCCGCGCAAGGCTTGGGTAAAGCCCAGAATAGCAAATTTGGTTGCGGAATAAGTAGACATAGTCGGCGCGGCAACCTTGCCCATCAAACTGGCAACGTTAACAATTGTGCCTTCTCGTTGCGATACCATTCGGCGGGCAATCAATCGCGTTATGGTATACATACCAAGTAGATTGATCGCGATCTCTTCTTGGACCTGTGGCAACTTTGATTGCAAGAAGGGAGCTTGATGAGCTACTCCCGCACAGTTGACGAGCAGATGAATCTGACCATAGTCTCGCCATGCTTTCGAGATGACCACATTTACCTGAATTCGATCTGTCAAATCTACAACGAGTGGGACAACTTCTACACCCATTGCTTGAATATCGATCGACATTTCAGCCAACCGTTGCTCGTTGCGAGCGAGTATTAGTAAACGTTTGATGCCATTTTTGGCTAGTTCAAACGCGATTGCTTGTCCGATACCACGAGATGCCCCTGTGACGAGGGCTGTTTTTCCTAGTAGTTTCATGTTCAAAACCTCCAAAAGTAAGGTCTCGCTGGATACTAGGATCGATCGATCCATGCGTACATGGAAGTTAGATCTCCTGAATATACAGTGAGAAGTCGGGAATATAAAGTAGAATCAAGTGCTTGTTAGTTAGATGTAGGAACTTGCGGACTAACTGAGTGCGTGTGTCAAGTTGTGGAGCGTAATGTGTTTGTAGAATTTTTTTATAAGAGTAGCTTCTACAAACAGATCTGTCTGGCGATTGTTCAGAGTGTAGAGCGATGGAAGTGACAGAGCATGGGGCACCTCTTGTGAATATGAACAGTTAACAGCAAGACTTGTCTCTTGTTTCACACTCTACCGAATAAATCAAGCCTTCGCAACATTTATTAGTGATCCCCCGAAATTGTGACATATCTCTACACAATTCTCAGAAATCGCTGACTCTAAGATTAGTACATTCATATGTCGGATTGACTCGATTGGAGATCGATCGATTATTTCTGAGAAGCTCCGATTTTGATGAGAGTCGGGTGAATGAATAACGTGACGCGCTCAAATCTTATTTGATCCTTATTTTTAAAGAATATACTCCTTTGATAATTCTGATATAGATAGACCGACTCGATAATTATCGATATATTCAGCCAATCTTTGTTGAGAATATTGGTTATATTTCAAATCAGCAATATTTAAGATATTTAAGCTGTTTTTAATTACAATGATACTAGTTTACAAATCCTAGTTATTACAAATGAAATACAAAAGTAGCTTGATCTTGACTCTAGCACTCCTATTAGCTGCGGGAGAGACTAACCTAAATGCGGTTGCGCAGATGGCAACAGATAGCTTCCCCCTACCTAAAACAGTTGCCGCAGGGACAAAATTGCACATTGATGGCTCCAATAGTATGCAAGCTGTCAACCAAGGTCTTAAAGAGAGATTTCAAAAGCAATTTCCTGGCACAGATATTACATTACCCGCTAAGTATCAGGGTAGCGATACTGCTGTCAAAGCTGTTGAAGCAGGCAAAGTCGATCTGGCAAGTATCGGTCGAATCATAACTAAAGAAGAAATAGCGAAAGGAATAGCCGCCAAAGAGATCGGCAGATCTAAAATCGCGATTATTGTCAAAAATAATAACCCTTACAAAGGAAACTTGACTCTTAAAGATTTTGCCAAAATCTATCAAGGTAAAGTCACTGATTGGTCGCAATTAGCTAGTAGTAAAGGCGCGAAAGGAAAAATCAAAGTCATTGATAGACCTAATACTAGTGATACTAGACGAGCTTTCTCCAATTATCCGGTATTTCAAAATGGTCAACTGAAAACTGGTAGCAATGTCGAGAAATTAACTGAAGATTCAACCACAGCAATGGTTGCTAAATTAGGTCAAAATGACATTGGTTATGCACCTGCGGATCAGGTCAAAAATATCCCAGGGATTCGCTCCATCACACTTCACAATACCCAACCAGATAATCCTAAATACCCCTTCTCCCAACCACTTGTTTATGCCTACAAAAACAAAGATGGTAAAGTTTCCGAGGGTGCTAAGGCATTTGTAGGTTATGCTAGCGATCCTACTGGTCAAAAAGGTATTAGTGAGTCCATTGCGGCGGGTGTCGTAGCCACTGATACAGCTCCTGTGGTAGATGGCAATAACGTTAAACCAGCTCCGACGATTGAGGATGTGGCGGTGCCATCAACTGCTGAAATTACGACTACCACGACTCCTGCCCCAGCTAAAGGTGGATTGCCTTGGTGGTGGATGTTGCCAGCATTAGCTGCTGGTGGTGGTTTATTGTGGTTCTTGAACAAGAAAAAACCAACAGAAACGATCTATCGTACTAGCACTGCTTATGCACCAACGCGTAAATCGACAGATACGATAGATCGATCCAGTTCTGGTTATATTCCAACGACTACATCTACCGCGAGAGTTGACGCACATCAGTCTACAGTAGAACACCTTTCCCCAGATCTGCGGGATGTTTGGTTAGCAATAAATAACGAACCAACCAATTTTGACTCGATTGTTACTCGCGCTCAACATTCGGAAACACATGTAACGAATGCCCTGAGTCAATTGGAGTCAATGGGCTTAATTACTCAGTTACCAGGACGCAAATATCAACGCGCTCATTAATTAGTGGTTTAGTGGTTTAGTGGTTTAGTGGTTTAGTGGTTTAGTGGTTTAGTGAATAGTGAATAGTGAATAGTGAATAGTGAATAGATGACTGTCTTGGTTGTCGTCTATCTCTTGGGTGGAAAGAGAGCAATGCCAAAACGATTGGGAAAAGAAAACTAGTGTGGCTACAAACCCGACTTCTCTGAGAAGTCGGGTTTGTGTCCTTACTAGTACTGAGCGGCACAAGTTTAGCCACCATCAGATTCTTCCATCTCCCATCTCCCATCTCCCATCTCCCATCTAAAATACTAGCTTTATTTATGCCGCCTAGTACTAGGATAAATTGCGCTAAAAAAGATCGATAATCAAACAAACGATGTGTGGAAATTGAAACTAATCGATAAGAATATTCGCAAATCACTATCGGTATTTCGCTATAGTGGCAAAGCTTTAAGTTTAGTCTGGAGTACCGATCGAACATTAACTATTTCACTAGCAATTTTAGCTCTGGTGGGTGGATTATTACCTGGATCGATCGCTATTATTGGTAAACTAATTGTCGATAGCGTCATCTTGGCGAATCGCAGTGGATTGCAGATCGATCGTCAGACTGCGCTTAATTATGTATATCTTGAAGCCATCGCGATCGTTTTATTAGCCGCTGCGCAGAAAGGTTTGGTAGTTTGTCAATCTTTGCTGCGGGTATTATTGGCGCAACGAGTCAACGAACTAATTCTCGAAAAAGCCCTTACTCTCGATCTGACGCACTTTGAAGACTCAGAATTTTATGACAAGATGAGTCAGGCTCGTTCCCAAGCCTCCAGTCGCCCCTTGTCTCTAATTACTCGTACATTTGGGCTGTGTCAGTCCGCACTTACCCTAATTACCTTTAGCGGCTTACTGTGGCAATTCTCCGGTTGGGCAGTGCTGGTGGTGATTGTGGCGGCGATTCCTTCTTTTATTGCCGAAACTCGTTTTTCCGAACACGCCTTTCGATTGTTTCGCTGGCGATCTCCTGAAACCCGCCAACAGCATTATTTAGAAACATTGTTGGCACGGGAAGATTATGCCAAAGAAGTGCAGCTTTATCAACTCGGTGGGATGCTCTTGCAGCGTTACCGCGATATCTTCAATCGTCTGTACAAGGACGATCGCAATTTGACGATTCAGAAGGGCTTGTGGGGCTATTTACTGGGATTACTGAGTACAGGGGCATTTTATGCAGCCTATGGGTGGATTGTGCTCGAAGCAATTTCGGGACAAATTAGCTTGGGCGAAATGACGATGTATTTGATGGTATTCCGACAGGGACAATCGACCTTTTCGGCGGCATTGACTTCGATCGGCGGCATGTACGAAGATAATCTGTATCTCGCCAATCTCTACGAATTTCTAGAGCAACCAATGCCCCAATCTCAGGGGAAAATAACTCAAGGAATTATGCAGGAGGGAATTAGGTTCGAGCAGGTTTCCTTTAGTTATCCAGGTAGTCAACAACCAGTTCTAAAAAATATCTCATTGCATCTAAAACCAGGCGAGAAACTAGCGATAGTTGGTGAAAATGGTTCTGGCAAAACTACTCTAATTAAACTTCTCACCAATTTATATACACCGACAAATGGCAGAATTTTACTAGATGGAGTCGATCTAAAAGACTGGGATATCGACGTATTAAGACGGAGAATCGGGGTGATTTTTCAGAACTTTGTTCAATACCAATTTACCGTCGGTGAGAACGTCGGAGTCGGCGATGTCGATCGGATTGAAGATCGCAAAGAATGGGAAATCGCCGCGAATAAAGGCATGGCAAAACCCTTCATCGATGTGCTGCCCGCACAATTTGATACTCAGTTAGGCAAATGGTTTAAAGGTGGACAAGAATTATCTGGCGGACAATGGCAAAAAATCGCCCTAGCGAGAGCTTTCATGCGATCGAATGCCGATATTCTGATCTTAGATGAACCGACAGCCGCAATGGATGCCGAAGCCGAAATGAATATTTTTAATCACTTTCGATCTTTGACACTCGATCGAATGGTAGTCTTAATTTCTCATCGGTTTTCAACAGTTAGAATGGCAGACAAAATCATCGTTATGGCAAACGGTGAAATTATCGAACAAGGCAGTCACGAACAACTAATCGCCGCAGATGGACGATACGCTCATCTTTTTTCCTTGCAAGCCGCAGGTTATAAATAGGGGGCGTTGCTGAATTCAGGTATGAAAAACCAGAGGGGAGAGATTATATCTAGACGAGATAGATTTAGTCGATTGTTTGGGCAAAATAAGATTGTGTAATCAAAACAGTCAGATATCCACATCGGACTAGCAAAAATGTCTAAATTAGATCCACCCCTTAACCTGCTGTACTGGCTGCTGCGGGCACAACATCTGGCAAAAAAAGAGTCCAGCGAGAGTGGCTATGCGATGATGCTAGTATCGATCGTGACAGTGATGATGTTTAGCCTACTGGCTGCTTATCTGACGATTACCAATATTACCAAAGCTGCTACCAATGCCTATACAGAATCCAATAGTAGTTTCTATATTGCGGAATCAGGACTGAATCAAAGATCGAATGAAATCCGTCAAAAATTTGTCAACTATGCGACTCCTGATGGTATCAGCCCAGGTGCTGTGGCGGGTAAGATTGCTGGCCCAGAAAATATGGCAGCTTGCATAGCTGACAATCCAGCTAATTGGGGCAGTGGTGACTTCGCCTGCAAGAAATTGGAGCCAAACCATCGCCAATCGAGTGGCACTAAGATGACTCAAGGGGCAAATGGAAATGCTTTGACGACTACTGATTACAACGATACTGTTAAGTATATTACCTATACTTTTGCTAGCGATCGAACTACATATACCGATCCTGTCCGTAAAATTCCGCAAGTGCAGGCAATTCCCCCTGGAGAAGTTTATGCAGGATTGAATGCGCAAGAGTATCGCTATACCGTCTATAGCACGGCGACGAGCAGGCAGTCAGGGGATATGGATGCTAAAGCGACGACAGTTCTAGAAATGACGTTCAAGGATCAGGTAATTCCTCTATTTCAGTTCGCCGCCTTCTATAACGGGGATCTAGAAATAAATTCTACATCCCAAATGGATATCAATGGGCGAGTCCATACAAATCGAAATTTATATATCCAACCTACTCCTTTTAATCCAACAACTACAACAACTAGATTGCTTGGTCAAGTAACGGCGGCTAATAGTATCTACAATCGAGTGGATGCATCAATAGTAACTAGAACAGGGATTACACGAGTGCTGTTGACTGGAGATCCAAATAACCCTGGCGCGGCAACTAACACATACGCAGATTTCCCCCCCACGAATCTTGCCGCTCCATTAAGTCCGCCCCCTTCCCCGCTCAGTGCTCCAGAAATAAATGCCTTTCAACGCAAAGTGGTAGATGGTGCCGCAGGTGCCACTGTACTCACAATTCCCGCACCAGGATTCCTGCGGAAGCGAGATCCCGATGGTGAAATCGGTGAATACTATGGCAAAGCCGATTTACGCCTAGAAATGGTGCCCAAACGTGCGGCAGGAAATGTCCCCTTCAATTTTGCCGCCATTAGAAGTGGTGGTACTGGTGGCAGTTGTGCCACCTTTGAAATTTCTGCTGGGCGACAAGGCACAATTAACTGCAGTCAACTCAATGAAGGTCAACTTCGGAGCTTGCAGCAACCTGTGATGGCAAAGGTCGTGACTACTTCTGAGCGTGACCGCTTTTGTCCGCCTTCAACCGCGATTCACAATATCGCCGACATTACTCAACGTAAAGTATTACGCGCTCTACAAGTCGCAATCGCCGCTCAAAATGCACCAGTGTCATTGGATCAACTCGGCTGGCCACTGAACGATCCTGCAAATGCTACTAGTCCTAATAGTATCAGTACGATTGCCACTACTTTAAATCCAAGTTTAGCTGCATCAACAGCTAAAACACCGATAGAAATTGCCAGATCAGCAGGTGCGTGCTTTCTGCCTGCACCCATTCAGCTATTGACGGGCACTGGTAGTGGAATTAATACCAATTATAGCTGGGAGTCGAATTATTTCGATCGCCGTGAGGCGCGGTGGATTGGGATGTTGCAGACAAATATTGGGAGTCTGACTATCTGGAATCGCGATGGCTTGTATGTGGGTAGGGACGATACCATCGCTACAAATGATGAACCTACTACCGCTCAAAAAGATGCAGCTTTTAATGGGGGCAATAATGTTTCAGCTTACGATACCGATAGCTTGCTATTTGTCCGTGCTGCTGTCAGCACAACCGCTCCAGTCAAGAGTTTCCGGCAACTCGGACTAGGCGCGAAAGATACTACCGAGGGTGGATTGATTTTTCATGCGACTGTCAGTGATGATTTCAACGACGATGGTATAGACGACATTACCATCGATCCGGTGGACAAGCTGCGGAACTATACTGATGGCAAACAGAGAAGTTCTTATGGCTTTGCCTTTAGTGCTGGTGCCGATTTACCTGCTCCCTTGAGTATCGTTACCGATCGAGCATTATACGTCCAAGGCGACTATAATAATTTCGCTGCTAATGCTGGTAAGCAAGCAGCCGCTCTGATCGGCGACACAATTACAGTATTATCAAATAGCTGTGCCAATCCAACTACTGGAATGATCAATTGTGGCGTGACAACCATCACACAAATTGCCACAGCGACTAGTGTAAATGCGGCTTTCCTGTCCTACACAGATCCTAGTGATGGCAATATCGGTTCCAGCGGATATCCTACCGTCAAGAGATATAGCGGTGGACTAAATAACTACATGCGGATGGTGGAAGATTGGGGTGGCATCAACTTTAACTATAGTGGCTCATTCGTGAGTTTAGGGGCACCACAAGAGTATAGCGGCGCGTATGTAGCTGGCAGTATCCCTAACATAGCATTTGTCGCTGGGGGTAGCTATTACAATGTGCCAATTCGGAATTTCAATTACGAGACTGACTTTAATGCTTTTGACAAATTACCACCTTTGACTCCCAAGGTGATTTCTCTCCAACAAGAGACGTTTAAACGATCGTACAAATAGGCTACTGCGACGGGCAAAAGCCATTTACAATCAAGATGTACGATCGATCATAATAAGCCGTGACAGTCAGAGTTCGCATTGCTCCCAGTCCTACTGGTAACTTACATATTGGTACAGCTCGTACCGCTATCTTCAACTGGTTATTTGCTCGTCACTATGATGGGAAATTTATCCTGCGGGTTGAAGATACTGATGTCGAACGCTCGAAGCCAGAATTTACCCAAAATATCCTCGATGGGATGAAATGGTTGGGGCTAAATTTTGATGAAGGGCCATTATTTCAATCCCAACGCCTGGACTTATATCGTCAGTCGATTCAAACTTTATTAGAAAATGGTAGTGCCTATCGTTGCTATACCAGCACCGCCGAACTTGATGCACTCCGAGCTACACAGGAAGCCAACAATCAAGCTCCCCGTTATGACAACCGTCACCGCAATCTCACGCCAGAACAAGCAGCCGCATTTGTCGCCGAAGGTCGTCGTCCAGTAATTAGATTTAAGATAGAAGACGATCGCGAAATTAGTTGGTTGGACTTGGTACGGGATACTGTCACCTGGAAAGGTACCGATTTAGGTGGAGATATGGTGATCGCCCGCGCCGCAGATGGCGAAGAATTGGGGCAACCGTTGTATAATCTGGCGGTAGTCGTAGACGATATTGATATGCAAATCACCCATGTAATTCGCGGTGAAGATCATATCGCCAATACTGCCAAACAAATCTTGCTGTACGAAGGTTTGGGTGTCGCGGTGCCAACCTTTGCCCACACGCCGCTGATTTTGAGTCCTGAGGGCAAGAAACTCTCCAAACGCGACGGCGTTACCTCGATCGATGATTTCAAGCAAATGGGCTATATTGCCCCAGCCTTGGTCAATTATATGACGCTCTTAGGTTGGTCGGCTCCTGACGCTCAAGAATTATTTACTCTAGATGTCGCTGCGGGAATGTTTGATTTCGATCGAGTCACCAAAGCTGGTGGTAAATTTGATTGGGATAAGCTCAACTGGATTAATAGTCAGTATATCCACGCGATGCCCGCCGAAGAATTGATGCCACAATTAATTCCCTATTGGCAAGCTGCTGGGTTTGAATTGGATGCTGATGTCGATCGAGCCTGGTTACTTCAGCTTACCAGCCTAATCGGTGCCAGTCTCGAACGTCTAGATGGTTGTGTCGAAATCAGTCGGACATTCTTCACCGCTACCGCGACACTAAACGAAGAAGCCACCGCCAAAGTCACTCAGCCTGGAGCCAAAGCAGTTTTAACCAGTCTGGTGACAGCTCTCAAAGCCACACCTGAATTGAGTTCGATCGAGGCTACCGAGCTAATCAAACAGGTGACAAAAGAGCAAGGCGTTAAAAAAGGGCTAGTCATGCAAAGTCTCCGTGCTGCCCTCACAGGCGAAGTACACGGTCCAGATCTGATTCAATCTTGGCTGTTATTGCACCAACATCAGTTAGCAGTCGCTAGAATCGAGCAAGTTTTGGAAATGCTATAGACTTTCAACATTCAGGCTGATTTATCCATCACAGCAAAAAAACAAGCCCCAGTCTATGACTGGGGCTTGTTTCTAACGGATTTGAAAGGGCGAACGACGGGATTCGAACCCGCGAGTGGAGGCACCACAAACCTCTGCCATAACCACTAGGCGACGCTCGCCATAAATTAACCGTGGAAATTATCATAACACGACTTATTCAAATTAGTCTAGAGCTACGTAGAATAATTTTGGGCAAGTGGGTGACGTTATGAAACAGTGGCAAATAGTCTTCCTGAGCATTGTGGTCGGATCTGGACTGGTAGGAGTCATGGCATTGACCAATCCGGATCGATCCGCCTATGAAAACTACGCAGTCGATCGAATTAGCGATCTTGCCAAAGACCAGTGCGACCGCGCCCCAGCCGGATTGGGTATTTTGCTTCAGGGGCCTTGCCGAGCAGCAATCGAAGCCTACAAGCCACAACTTCGACCACTACTATCGGCTACGACAAGTCGGCAGAACTGGGTGCTATTGAGTATCTATCGATCGGACATTTCGATTCCAGCAGTTAACTTGAATGCGAGAGTCGAATCGATCGGGATATTCGATCGTTTCTTTACCTATAAGACACCTTAAGTTCTTACTCAATTACCACTTTGTGTTCATCCCCAAGCGGCGCAAGAAAGTACTAGTTGATAAGGTCGCCACTAGAACTAGGCAAATCTTCCTGGAATTAGCGATCGAGAAAGAGTGGGATATTCTGGCGTTAGAGGTGGCACCAGATCACGTACACCTATTTGTCGCAGTTAAACCAACCGATACACCATCGCTGGTAATTCGGATGTTTAAAGGACTATCTAGCCACCATCTCAGAGTGGAATTTCCGCATCTAAAAAAAATGCCGTCCTTGTGGACTAGCAGTTATTTTGTGAGTACGGCTGGTAATATTAGTAGCGATGCCGTGAGAAAATATATCGAAGACCCGCACCATGCGGCAAACTAAGACTAAGATTAAGGCAGTTAAAACCGCCGTGTCGCTTCCCTCTCAGGGCTAAAGCCCTGAGTTTCCCGCATTCCGTTTATTTCTTATGATGAAGGCGCAAATTGAGTGCTAATCGAAACCATGCTGGAGAATCCACCCCAACCTATTAGAATTGCGATCGTTGGTGATGTTCACGACCAATGGGAAGAAGCCGATCAAATCGCGCTTCAACATTTAGGCGTAGATTTAGTCTTGTTCGTTGGTGATTTTGGCAATGAAGCAGTCGAATTAGTCGCTCGGATTGCTAGCCTAGATCTGCCCAAAGCCGCGATCTTTGGCAATCATGATGCCTGGTATACTGCCAGCGATTGGGGGCGAAGCAAAAGCCCTTACGACCCGCTGGTAGAAGACCGCGTCCAGCAACAAACTAATCTGCTCGGTGCTAATTGTATCGGTTATGGGAAAATAGATTTCCCGCAATTTAATCTGTCGATTATCGGTAGTCGTCCTTTTAGTTGGGGCGGTTCCCAATGGAAATATAGTGACTTTTATGAAGCCAGATTTGGCATCGATAGTTTTGAGGCTTCTACTGCGCGAATCGTCGAAATGGGAGAAAATGCGACCTGCGATCAGATCATTATCATCGGACACAATGGTCCGACTGGACTGGGAGAAGAGCCTGAATCTATCTGTGGCAAGGATTGGGGTGAATCACTTGGTGGAGATTATGGCGATCCTGACTTGGAATCAGCAATTTCCATCCTTCAGGCGCAGGGAAAATCGATTCCCCTGGTGACATTCGGGCATATGCATCATAAACTTAGGCATACGAAGGAACGTCTCCGTCAGCCGATTGTTATTGGTGCGAACGAGACAGTTTATCTCAATGCGGCACGATGTCCCCGAATTCTGTCAACGATCGAACGGACTCTACGCAATTTTTCCCTAGTAACAATTGTAGATGGCAAAGTGATTCAAGCTGGCTTAGTTTGGATGACCGAAGATTTTCAAGTAGGTTTAGAAGAAGTCTATTGGAGAGTTGATAGTTGACAACGAAGGCTAAATTTTACCCTTTACCCTTTCCCCTTTCCCCTCCCCCCTCCAACACTAAGAAGTTTGCATCTGGTGCAAGATCTGAGTATGATAATTGGGGATTTAAACACTATTCCGCGTTAAATATAGTAGATTCTTTTTTAGAGGCAAAATTGTGATGCTTGGTGTCAGTCAACAGGTGAGGAGATCGCTCATCGGGCTATTTATTGCTGCGGGTTTGAGCCTTTCCCTAGTTGGTTGTGGTGATAGTGGAGAGTCTCAAGCTGGAGCAGCGCAAAAAAAGAATGTCGAAATTACCCTGGTAGGTTATGCTGTCCCCAAAGCAGCTCATAATCGGATTATCAAAAAGTTCGCGGCTAAATGGCAACAGGAACACAATCAAAAGGTTTTTTTCAAGCAGACTTATGGCGGCTCTGGCTCCCAAACTCGTGCTGTGATTGATGGTTTGCCTGCGGATGTGGTGCATTTAGCCTTGGGAAATGATATCAATAAATTAGTTAAAGCATCTCTTGTCTCGCCAGAGTGGGATAAAAAGTTGCCAAATCAGGGAATTGTCGCGCAGTCAGTAGTTGCAGTTGTTATTCGGAAAGGAAATCCCAAGAAAATTAAATCTTTGGCAGATCTTACCCGTGCTGATGTGAAGTGGGTGACAGCAAATCCCAAGACATCTGGGGGAGCGCGGTGGAATTTTTTGGCTCTGTGGAATCAGGGAATGAACGCTAACAAAAATGAAGCTAAAGCGATCGAGTTTACCACCGCTGCGGCGCGAAATATTGCCGCTCAACCTAAAGATGCGCGAGAAGCAATGGACGCTTTTATCAAACAGGGACAGGGTGATGCTTTATTAAACTATGAAAATGAAATTATCTTTGCCAATCAACGCGGTCAATCCCTCGAATATGTGGTGCCAGAAGTAAATATTTCGATCGATACTCCCGTCGCAATTGTAGATCGAAATGTCGATCGACATGGCAATCGAGAAGTTGTCGAAGCTTTTGTCAAGTATCTCTTTGAGCCAGAAGCGCAAGCAGAATTTGCCAGAGTGGGTTATCGTTCGATCGACAAATCCACCACAGGTCCACGTTTTCCTAATGTGAAAAAATTGGTGAAGGTGTCAGAATATGGTGGCTGGAATAGTTTTCAGAAAAAATTCTTTGCCGATGGTACTATTTATGATCAAATTCAATCAGGGAAAAAATAATTAATAATTAATAATCAATAATTATTTTTGCTCGTTCGCGGATTTCGGTCAGATTATATTCGTGTAAAATCTGACCATTTTCATAGACTGGTATTAGTAAATCTTCAACTTCCGTACTAGCCGAAATAGTTGTATATCCGGCATCAGTTTTTACTAAGGCTAATCGACCTTTTTTACTGCGTTTACCTGGATCTGTAGCAGGATCTTTGTAGACGGGAATATCTTTGCCTGCGATCGAAACTTCACTACATTTAATCGCAAACTTTTGGGTATCTCGATCGATCTGTTGCAATAAAGCACCACCCATTCCAAAGGCGATATTCGTCGCACTAAAGCCGAGATTTTGGGTAGCTGTGAGGATTTCCGCCAAGCTCTGCGCATTGATGCCATCGCCTTGAATTAACCGCACATAATTTAGCACTTTATAGCCCTTACTATTAATCGTAATACCAAAACGTCGATCGAGTCGTTGCAATGCCTCGCAGACTACAGCTACCGGATTACCGGAATCTGGACGAATTACCACAGTTGCACCGCTATCGATAATCTGTTGTTTAAGTTTATCACCCCATAGATGGTCGATCGCGTTCCATAAGTCATAGGAATCAGAGACTACCGCCAGAACTGTACCTGGTTTGGCAAATCGATCGAGCATATTTTGATAAGCTGCTAATTCACCATCTCGTTGCCAAGCCGTAATCGTTGAATGCTCCGCAGCGGGAATCGAGAAAGCCGCCATCGGATGCTGGTAATAGTGGTTAGCAGCGCGGATACCCACAACCGTATCCGAACCCATGAAGTTGACGAGGTGAGACATGCCCCCAATGGCGGCTGATTCACTGCTGGATACCCCTCTAGAGCCAAAATCATGTAGTTTGAAACCAATCTCGGCGGCGGGGTCGTCAGCGGTCTTTTCCAGGGCATCCCAGATAATTTGTTTGAGATAGTAGCTTTGGGTAGCGACGGTAATCGGATACCAAACCCGCAGTAGCAGTGTTTCTAACCACGAAACTATCCAGAAAGTTTGCTGATCGGTGGATTCGATCGACATCATCATCTGTCTGACTGGCACCACAGTTCCTTCGGCGACAGCTTTGATTTTAATCGGGAGTTTGCCGCCTAAATCTTTGACAATATATCTCCACCCTGCACTATTGAAGCTCAATCCATGTGCTGCAAAAAAGGTTTCAGCTTCTTCTACCATCCACATTTCGATCGGTTTGCTGAGGTATTCTTTGAGGATATATTGCAAGCCAAAAAATACGGTGGCCGGATATCTACCGCCACGACTTTCTAGGTATGAATACATCGCGGTGGTTGCAGGCGGATATTGGAGCCAGTGGCTGGCTTTGTATGAATCTGTGTCTAGAATTAAATTATATTTCATGGGTTTTAATCTTTTAATATAGTTTTGATAATTCAGGTAAATCTTTTAGGTTAGGTTGGGTTGTGGATGCGCTCCCGCCTTTGTTTGCCGACCATGGAAGCGCACCAAGCGGAAGAATGAAACCCAACATTTCTTAAGGTGCTTATACGGGTGTTGGGTTTAGCTACGCGCAACCCAACCTACGATTTTTGTGACTAATAAAGTATTGAATTATCTGAAAATGATCTTCGTAAATACAATCTTCTTGAGCAACTAAATCGGCAAAAGATATCCACCAAGCTTGTTCGGCATCATCACTACCTGTAACTTGTGGTAATTGGTCACTTTCTAGCTCGATAAAATAAGCATGAGTAATTGTGCGTCCTCGCAAAGATCGCTGAGGATGGTCAAATATATGGCTATCAACGATCGCATCCCTCAACACCGCTGCGGGTAGGTTTAAACAGGTTTCTTCTGCTAGCTCCCGCAACATCCCATCGATAAGGGTTTCATCGGGATTCAAGAAACCGCCAGGAAGCGCGATTAAACCCTTCCCTGGAGATGCTTTGCGCCTAATTACTAATACATGTCCAGATTGAACGACAACAGCATCGGTAGTGACGAAAATCGGCGGATAAGGTGCAACCGACCAGATCTGTTGGTACTTTTTGATAAATTGGTATTCTTCGCAGAGCGTTTGGTATCGATCGGTTGCCATAAACTGCTGCAAGAATCGATCGATTGGAGCTGGTATACTATCGCTAGGGTATTCCTGTCGATCGAAATAAGCAGCTCTAATACTAGTAGCGTTTAAGCCTGCATAGTTACCAGTCTCGATAAAATTCCATTGGGGAAACAGATCTAGGTAGTATGATGAAGAGTCTTTATTGTGACCAAAAATAGCAATCGAACGACTATCCCCACTGATTTCAGCGACTCCTTTTTTGATGCTATTCAGCCACATATTATCGCTATCGAGCCAGTCACGCATCGGTAAAAATGAGACTCGGCTCATTTGTTCGGCTGAGAAACATTGTTCGATTAATTCCGCACGTTCCGCCGTACTCCAAGGGTTGCGGATATTCATCGCGACTTGGTGGCTACCGAGGACAATTATTAATTTTTCGACTTTGGTGAGGGCAAATTCGATCGATCTCAAATGACCGTGATGGAACGGTTGAAATCTGCCGACGTAAACTCCAAATTGATATGATTTGGTCATTTCCAGGCTGTTCAGATATGTTGATTTAGCCTTTGTCTAAGGCATAAATCAATTATGGTAATTTTTACCATAATTGTCAAGTTTACTTGACCTGAAGTTTATAGGTGGTTTTAACCTGTGCATTAGCTGCCATCTTGCCGCTAAATTTCCAGCGCAGGTAATTGTAATCAGTCGCAGGCACTATTTGCTTACCAATAGTGGGTTTGGCTGAAAATGTTTTGCCACCATCAATACTAAACAATAACTCAGCACCATCGATTGCCATTGCCGAATCTTTGATATACTTAGTCCCCTTAGGAATCGGTTGTTTTAGAACCAGATTCCTAAGCGAACAACGACTATTATTTTTTGCAGTAACTGTGTAGAGAATGATGTCTCCAGGTTTTACAGATGCCTTTCCAGCTATCGGTTGAAAGCCCATTTTATTTTCTATCACTACCTGTTTATCCGCCTTGAGCGTCAGCGTTACACGCTTGGCAGGAGGTAATGGATCGACACAAGTTCTTGCAGTCTGTGACTGAGCATGTACTGGAACTTGAGGCGTGACAAAGGTAAGTACAGTCATGCTAATACTGGCAAGAATGACGATCGAGAACTTGGACATGGTAATCTTTGATTAAACGATTATGTTAGATAAATAATTCAGCAATTCTGATTTTAAAACTCTTGCACTATTTTGGTGTTTCGGTTATGGAGCCTCTCCCCTGAAGAATCTCTTTGGCGATCGTTGACGACAGAACGCGGGTTACAACAGTTTTATTTTTAAAACTACCATTAGATCTTTTGGGTGAGCCTCTTCCTCTGGAGAATCTCAACGATCTTAATGAGAATTGCTATATAGTATGCTGTGACGATCGATCCGTGATAAAGTTGCCGAATTAATAAGTGTCAAAAAATGTCAGCTTACCAACTCCCTTCCGGTTGTTCGGAAGTTTCTGCCCGATCGAATCACAGTAATAGCGGTCTAACCTGATATCCTAGATACACGCACATCGCTACGATATATAGCCAATGACTTTAGACTGGATTAGCCCCGCCGAACGCCTCCAATCCTTGCCTCAATACGTATTTGCTCGGCTGGATGAACTCAAAGCTAGTGCCCGTAGTCAGGGCGTAGATCTGATTGACTTAGGGATGGGAAATCCAGATGGTCCCGCGCCTGCTCCAGTAATTGCAGCGGCGAAGGATGCCTTAGATGAAGCTACCAATCACGGTTATCCACCATTTGAAGGAACTGCCAACTTCCGAGGCTCGATCGCCAACTGGTATTATCGGCGTTATGGTGTCACCATTGATCCCAATAGTGAGGCTCTACCCTTGCTCGGATCCAAGGAAGGCTTGGCACATCTCGCCCTCGCCTATATCAATCCTGGCGATACCGTACTAGTTCCTAGTCCATCATACCCTGTCCACTTTCGGGGGCCAGCGATCGCGGGTGCTAATATCCATAACATCATCCTCAAACCCGAAAATGATTGGGAGATCGATCTCAATGATATCCCTGAAGATGTTGCCCGCAAAGCCAAAATCCTCTTCTTCAACTACCCTAGCAATCCCACAGGCGCAACTGCACCCCGTTCCTTCTTTGAAGATGTCGTCGCCTTCGCCCACGAGTACAAAATTATGCTCGTCCACGATCTCTGCTACGCAGAACTCGCCTTTGACGGCTACAAGCCCACCAGCCTGCTGGAAATACCTGGAGCCAAGGAAATTGGTGTGGAGTTCCATACACTCTCTAAAACCTATAATATGGCGGGCTGGCGCGTCGGATTTGTCGTCGGTAATAGCCAGATCATCCAGGGACTCCGCAAGCTCAAAACCAACCTCGATTACGGTATTTTTTCCGCACTCCAAACAGCAGCTCAAACCGCTCTCGAACTTCCCGATGAATATGTTACCCAAGTTCAAACCCGTTACCGCGAGCGTCGGGATTTTATGATTGCAGGGTTAGCAAAATTGGGCTGGAAGATTAAACCGACAAAAGCCACGATGTATCTGTGGATTCCCTGCGCCGTTGGTTGGAATTCTACTGATTTTGCCCTGATGGTATTGCAACGAACGGGTGTGGTATTTACGCCTGGAAATGCCTTTGGAATTGGCGGCGAAGGATATGTCCGAATTAGTCTCATCGCCGATCTCGACAGGTTGGGTGAGGCTATTCAACGACTTGTAGATGCTGGAATTCGTTATGAGTAAATCTACCATTACGGCACTGCAAGAAACCCGACTTTTCCAAAAAGTCAGGTTTCTGACCCCTAGCCGAAGAAGTTAAGGGTACCCCACAAGTTAATGGAACTTCGCCACTTACGTTATTTTAGGACTGTTGCTACCGAACTACACTTTGGACGTGCGGCAGAAAAGTTACACATTGCGCAACCACCATTAAGTAAGCAAATTCAAGATTTAGAAGCAGAATTAGGATTTGAATTATTTACTCGAACCAAACGATCTGTCGCACTTACTCCGGCGGGACAAGCATTCTTGATTGAGGTGAATCAAATCTTTCAACAACTAGATCGATCGATCGATATTGGGCGGAAAACTAGTCGGGGAGAACTCGGTCAAATCTCGATCGGTTTTGTCGGTTCGGCGACTTATAATATTCTACCAGTAATGCTCCAACAGTTTCGAGATCGATATCCTCATGTCCAGATTGAACTGCATGAATTGACTACCGATCGACAATTAATTTGGCTGAGAGAAGGTAGAATCGATCTGGGATTGATTCGTCCACCAATTATCGGGTTAGATTTTGCACATCAAGTTATTTTGCAGGAATCTTTAGTGGTTGCAGTACCAATCGATCATCATTTAGCGACACTAGATACGATCGAACTTTCCTCATTAGCAACAGAGCCATTTATTTTATTTCCCCGTGAACTTGCACCTGGATTATACGATCCGATTATTGCGATTTGTCAGGCGGCTGGTTTTAGTCCCCAGGTAGTTCAAGAGTGTATCCAAATGCAGACAATTGTGAGTCTAGTATCTGCGAACATGGGAGTCTCAATTTTACCATCATCGATTCAAGAGGCTCAACGTCAGGGGGTTGTCTATAAACCCATTCGAGCACAGGATTCGATCGTAGGTAAACTAGCAACGATCGCAATTGTCTGGCGACTGAATGATCGTTCACCAACGATGAATCGATTGTTAGAACTTACACTAGAAAATAGTAAGCTTTAATCTATTTTCGATTCCCCAATAATAAATACCAACGTCCGCCATATAATTTCACATGGCCTTTGCTTTGATACTCAATCTCAATTGAATCATCAAACTCTTTGCGCTTATCAGCAGCATTGATATAGAAGCCTTTGATTTTAGCATTCCATAAAATTGGCTTGTGTTTAATATAATTAATCTGGAAATCTTGGATTTTATATCCGCCAAACCTAACAATCTTAGCTCGAATATCGCTAGTAGCATTTACATCTTCTAAGACTAATTGCTGCATCAAATTTTCATTTCGATTTTCTAGAGCCAGCAGATATTGTTCAACAATTCGATCTGGTGTCGCAGCACCATGCTTCTCATTAACCTTACAGCCTTGCAACCAAATTACGATCGCTAGCATCAAGAAAAGCGCGACTGATCGACTATAGATCGATAGTTTACTAGGTAATTTTTCTATTTGTAGATCGACCATCTTACTCCAAAATTAGTATTGAATTATCTAGATAATTACTTTCTTTTCAATACTTTTACCTCAGCACTAGTTAGATCGCGCCAAGCTCCTAATGATAAGCCTTCCAGCGAGAGCGAACCGATTGCTACACGAACTAATCTTAATGTTGGGAAACCGACGGAGGCTGTCATCCTTCGGACTTGCCGATTTTTACCCTCGGTTAAAGTTAGCTCCAGCCAAGTAGTAGGGATATTTTGACGATCTCGAATTGGCGGATCTCGTGGTGGTAATTCAGGTTCGGCTGCTAATAGTTTTACCCGCGCGGGTTTAGTTCGATACTTTTGGATCTCTACTCCAGTAGCTAGCTGCTCCAATGCCAGTTCGTTGGGGATTCGCTCCACCTGCACCCAATAGGTACGCGGATGCCCATACTGGGGGTCGCTCAAGCGATGTTGCAATCTCCCATCATCAGTCAGCAGCACCAAACCCTCGCTATCCCAATCTAATCTCCCGACGGGATATACGTCAGGAACGGGAATGTAGTCTTTGAGTGTCTGTCTACCTTCACCATCTGTAAATTGGCTCAGGACACCGTAGGGTTTGTAGAAAAGGATGTAACGCAAATTAGTGGTTTAGTTAATAGTGGTTTAGTGCTTTAGTTCGTAGTGGTTTAGCTATTTGCTTGAGCAGGGTGGTTTCATACAAGAAAAGAATAATGTCAAAACCCTAGTTCTTAGTCTTCAAACGCCCTCTGCGAAGGCAGACGCTACGCGAACAAATGAATTTGGGGCTAAGAGCGAAAGTCCACTGAAGTGGACTAAGCGAT
>JANYDE010000045.1 GCA_025359915.1 Chamaesiphon sp. 336R_metabinner_41
AATTCGCTCCAGTAGCTTAAAAGAGAGTGGGTTAATTTCCCGAAGAAAAAGCATTTGTATTATTTGGGAATATCTGATTTAAAAAGTTGATTCATATTTTATCACTTATTTGTGTAATTATTTTCGTCTAGGTACTTATCAACTATCCACTATCAACTATCAACTAAACCACTATCCACAAAGTCCCGATCGCAAGTAAGATATCAAGTTATCGATCGCAAGGCAAGCAACATGACTCAAACTTATCGCATCACACTTCTACCTGGGGATGGAATTGGCCCAGAAATTATGGCGGTAGCTGTAGATGTACTGGAGGTTGTAGCCAAGCAAGAAAGTCTCAAGTTTGAGTTTACCACAGCGTTAATTGGTGGTGCGGCGATCGAAGCAACGGGCGAACCTTTGCCAGCAAAGACTTTAGATACTTGTAAAAATAGTGATGGGGTATTGCTTGCAGCCATCGGGGGATACAAGTGGGACAATCTACCCCGCCATCTGCGTCCAGAGACGGGTTTATTAGGCTTGAGAGCGGGTTTAGGTTTATTTGCTAACTTAAGACCTGCGGCAGTTTTACCCCAGCTTATTGACGCTTCTAGCCTCAAACGGGAGATCGTTGAGGGTGTGGATATGATGGTAGTGCGAGAATTGACTGGGGGGGTATATTTTGGTGAACCGAAGGGAATTTTTACGACGGAGACGGGGGAGCAGCGAGGCGTAAATACGATGGCGTATACAGAGAGCGAGATCGATCGAATCGCCAAGGTTGGGTTTGAAACTGCTCAGAAACGGACGAAGAAGCTGTGTTCGGTGGATAAGGCGAATGTCTTGGAAGTATCCCAATTATGGCGCGATCGAGTGATCGAAATGTCTAAGCAGTATCCAGATGTTGAGCTGACTCACATGTATGTCGATAATGCGGCGATGCAATTAGTTCGCGCGCCGAAGCAGTTTGATACGATCGTGACGAGTAATCTATTTGGCGATATTCTCTCCGATGCAGCAGCGATGTTGACGGGAAGTATTGGGATGTTACCTTCGGCGAGTTTGGGTTCGACTGGATTGGGTGTGTTTGAACCAGTGCATGGTTCGGCTCCAGATATTGCTGGCAAAGATCTCGCCAATCCCTTGGCTCAAGTGCTGAGTGCGGCAATGTTATTACGTTATGGCTTAAATCAATCCGTTGCTGCCGATCGGATCGAAGCCGCAGTTCTCAAAGTTTTGGACGCAGGTTACAGAACTGGTGATATTATGTCAGCAGGCATGACCGCCGTTGGCTGTCGTGAAATGGGTCGGGTTCTGATTGAAGCCTTAGCACCAACTTAATTTAGTTGGGGCGGTCATTGATGTGGGACTGCATTTCTATCGATATTGTGAACCTACCATAAATCAGTCCGATCTATCCTAAAATATTTAAACCTAATTTTGGGATAAATACTATGTTGACGATCGATCCGCCCCACGCGAAAGCTATGACAATTCCCCAGCAAGATTCTTATGGACTGTTCGAGCCAGCTCTGCTTAGAGCTGGCATAGATATTTATAGTTTATATTGTCAGATTAACCCCGATCGAGAACGACGACGACAACCAATCGGGATCGCGATGAATAAGGCTAGTTATCGAGGGAAATTAGTTTTTAGTAGTTATCCGATTTTACTACCTCAAGAGTGCTTCATTTCGATCGATCGATTGGAGGCAGAGTTTAATTAGAGAGGAGATGGGAATGATAGATGGGAGATGGGAATGATAGATAGATAAAGTTAATTTATCTAGATCTGCAACCACTGGCAGATCATCATAGTAGTGAATATTTACGATACGATCGTTCAGATTATAGTATTTTGGTTGGGTGCAGCGATCGGTAGCTTCCTCAATGTCGTAGTCTACCGCGTTCCAGCGGGCATATCCATCCTCTGGCCGCCATCCCGTTGTCCCCAGTGTTTCCATCAATTAGGGATGGGTGAAAATATCCCGATCTTGGGGTGGTTATTATTACGCGGCAAATGCTGTCACTGTCGCACTCCGATTTCAGCCCGTTATCCGCTAATTGAAGCCATCACTGCGATTATTTTTGTGCTGGTTTACAATCGCTTTGGGATTTCGATTCAGACAGTCGGTTACTCGCTGCTGATGTGTTGGTTGCTAGCACTCACACTCATCGATCTCGATACCATGACATTACCCAATCCGCTGACTCAATCTGGATTGGTATTGGGGTTGGCATTCCAGGCTGCGGTTGGTTATATCGATAGCAACCATTCAGCAATCGGCATGAGCGAATATCTGATCCAAGGGATTCTGGCAATGGTGCTGGGGATCTGGATTTATGACGCGATTCAAATCATCGGTAGCATCATGATGGGACAATTAGCTCAGGGTGGTGGTGATGCCAAATTGATGGCGATGATTGGGGCTTGGACTAGTTGGAAAGTTGTGTTACTATCAGGTGCTCTAGCTTCTAGTCTCGCACTCGGCGGATTTGTCGCAATGGCGGGATATTCGATGATTAGGGCTGGGGGCATAACAGCAGGCGCGGATCGACTGACAAAACCATTACCACTAGGTCCATTTATCGCTATGGGTGCGACTATTTCCTTATTTTGGGGTGATTCATTGATGGCTAGTTATCATCAGTTTATGACATCTCCCGATCGATATGTACTCGCGCTGCCATTACTGATATTTCTGTCTATGCTGTTAGTCTGGACGCGGAAAATGCGCCTCATAGAACAATAAGTTATTGCGATCGAGTCCAAAATTGATGATAATTACACATGTGTCGAATGTGTAAAAATCGATTGCCGCACGATTGAGATTAAATTACGAATGAGTTGAGAATGGTCGATCACGCAAGCGTGCCGCATAGCGGTCGAAAGACTAGCCGGAGACGGGGGGCGACTTTAACGATATCAGGGTACCAAAAGCTGCAAGCCGCACGGTGGGAAGCAGAACAATTAGCCAATTTCGGAGATCGGTATACTAAGGAAGAATTGTCTAGATTGACGGGACTTTCACTCAAGACGATATCCAAGATTTTTGATAGCGCACCTGCAATCATGGTAGAGCAAGCGACTCCGGTAGATAAACAGACGCTCGATCTTTGTTTTGCAGCTTTTAATCTGATCTTGGAACGTCGCGATTATTTGTATCCTGGTGCTAGTGATACTACCGATGCTCAACCACAAATCGATCGAATTACGCCAGTACCACGCCAATCATTTAATCCCTATCCCGATATTGACTGGGGTGAGGCTCCAGATGTTTCCGTATTTTATGGACGAGTTGAGGAATTAACCACGCTCACCACTTGGGTAAATGAAGATCGCTGTAAGTTAGTGCTGCTATTGGGGATGGGTGGGATTGGGAAAACCACTTTAGTTACCAAACTGGCACAGCAGTTGCAGTCCCATTTTACTACGATCGTTTGGCGATCGCTTCGGAATGCACCCCCGCTAGAAACGTTGATTCCCGAATTGATTCAAATCCTTTCCCACCAAGCCGAAACCATTGCGCCGACGCTCGATCTTTCTACCCAAATTTCCCATCTGTTAGACTATCTGCGCCAGAAAAGATGTTTATTAATATTTGATAATGCCGAGGCGATTATCCCCGCTCAGAATGCCACAGATAGCCAAATCCAGTCATATCCAGGTTACACCGAACTATTCGATCGAATTGGGGCATCATCACATCAGAGCTGTCTATTAGTCACCAGTCGGGAAAAGCCTGAAGCGATTGTCCCGCTGGAAGGCGAGAAATTGCCCGTGCGGACGTTGAATATTGCTGGACTGAATGCGAGTGAAAGTGAGGCGTTATTTGATGCCAAAGGGCTGTCAGCGACTACTGTAGATCGAGATCAGTTACGCCAAATTTATAGTGGAAATCCGCTAGCTCTAAAGATTGTGGCTACCTCCATCGCCGATTTATTCGATGGCGATATCCGCAGATTTTTGGATGCAGAAGTCAGCATGTTTAGTGGCATTCGTCAACTCTTAGACCAACAATTCGACAGACTTGCGCCCAAAGAACAAGCAATTATGTACTGGTTATCGATCGAACGTAACTGGGTATCGATCGCCGATTTACACGCCCAGATTATTCCCGTTACGACTAAATCCCGTCTCCTGTCTAGATTAGAGAGCCTGGGTAGGCGATCTCTGATCGAAGCCAGTCGCGGCAAATTCACCCAACAGGCGGTGGTGATGGAATATATGACTGAACGGACGATCGATCGAGTCGTCAGCGAATTAACAAACTGGAATCTACACGCAGAGCTGCTTAAAGACTTACCCCTGTGGATGAGTTATCCCCTGATGGCGGCAGAATCACCCAAGTATCTCCACGCGATCCAAAAACGGCTAGTTTTAGGGCCGATTGCCAGTCAATTACAATTACATTTTGGGCATAAATTAGCATTAGTCCAACATCTGCAAGCGGTGCTAGTCAGCTTGCAAACTCACTATCAAGGCGTTCCCCATTATGGTGCCGGAAATTTAATTAATCTGTTCCGGTACCTCGAAATCGATCTGACAGGTTACAACTTCTCCAACTTACCAATCTGGCAAGTCAATTTCCAACGGGCGATCCTCCACAACGTCGATTTTAGCGGTGCCGATCTCACCAACTCCACCTTTACCCATAGCTTTGGCGGTATTTTTGCGATCGCTTTTAGCCCCGACTCCCAACTAGCCGCAGCCGCAGAATATAACGGGAGTATTTATCTCGCCAAAGTTGCCACCAAAAAAATCCACTTCCTGTTAAAGGGGCACACAAATTGGGTCTGGTCAGTGTCATTTAGCTCCGACGGTCAAGTCCTCGCCAGTGCCAGTCAAGATGCCACTGTGCGCCTGTGGGACGTGGCTACGGGGCAAACTCTCCACGTTTTACAGGCGGATAATTATCATATCTTGTCCCTCTCTTTTAGCCCGACAAAAGTAGCTCAACCGTCGGGCGAAACCTACATCCTCGCAACAGCCCACGGCGATGGGTCAATCAGATGGTGGAATGTCTCGACAGGCGAACTAATTAACGATAGATCGAGACATCCCAAATCGGTATACTCAGTCAGATTTAGCCCCGATGGAAAATTTCTCGCGTCGGGTAGTGATGATGCCACCGTGAAAATTTGGGATGCCGCAACAGGCGACTGTCTGCACACCTTAACCGACCACACTAATCGAGTTTGGTCGGTGAGATTCAGTCCCGATGGTCAGATGCTAGCAACATGTAGTGGTGATGGTACGATTAGACTGTTGGCTACCGATACCTGGACTACCTTAGAAGTGCTGACTGGCTATCGCAATTGGTTTTTTGCGATCGATTTTAGCCCCAATAGTCAGATGCTAGCTGTCGCCAATGTGGGTAATGTCGTCAAAGTTTGGGATATTGGCACTGACAAACGAGTTGCAACCCTGGCTAGACATACCACTTGGGTAGCCAGTATCCATTTTAGTCCCAATGGCAAATTCTTAGTGACAGCCAGTGGAGATCGATCGGTATACTTATGGGACACCACCACCTGGCAAGAACTA
The DNA here is from genome assembly GCA_025359915.1 of Chamaesiphon sp. 336R_metabinner_41. Lineage (GTDB taxonomy): Bacteria > Cyanobacteriota > Cyanobacteriia > Cyanobacteriales > Chamaesiphonaceae > Chamaesiphon. The sequence continues at coordinate 5,528 of JANYDE010000045.1, forward strand.
TACCACTGGCAGGGTTACTCCAACTTAATCGGCTCAGTATTATTCGATCCGACGGGGGCTAAACTCTTAACGGGCAGTCACGATGGAATCCTGCGAGAGTGGGATGTGCAGACGCAAACACTGCTCCAGACATTCACCGGACATCAACAGAATGTCTGGTCAGTTGATTATAGTGCCGATGGTAGATCGATTGTCAGTGGTAGTGCCGATAGTACTGTCAAATTATGGAATGCTGAAACTGGCGATTTAATCAGGACATTCTCCACCCAACCAGGGGATGTCTGGAACGTCAAATTTAGCCATGACGGTCGGTTCATCGCCGGAGTAGGCTTGGACGGCACGGTAGTGCATTTATGGCTGGTCACAGGCGAATTATGTAAGACATTAAATCATACTCATCTCGTGCGATCGATCGCCTTTAGTCCTGATAGCCAACTCTTAGCAGCCGCTAGTTACGATGATTGCTGGCGATTGTGGGATGTGAATACTGGCGAAATGTTAGGCTGTTTTGCCGGACATACTAATTGGATTTTTGATATAGTATTTAGTCCAGATGGTCGATTGATCGCTACTTGTAGTTCAGATCTAACCGCTCGACTGTGGGCTGTCGAGACAGGCAACTTATTACAAACCTTTGAGGGACATACCCTTGAGATCCTGTGTGTCAAGTTTAGTCCCAATGGGCAATATTTAGCGACGGGTAGTAACGATAAAACGATTAACATCTGGGACATTGAAACAGGGCAAATATTGCAGACATTAGCGGGACATTTCGTTGGCGGAGCCTCTCTGCGCAGGCAGACACTTCGTGAACAGAACGAGAATCGAGTATTGTCCCTCAACTATAGCCCCGATGGTAAACTACTAGTCAGTAGCAGCGGCGACGAAACCATCAAACTCTGGGATCTCACCACAGGCGAATGTACCGCCACCTGGAAACCCCTACCGCCATATTCCGGCTTAAATATCACTGGAGCCACCGGATTAACCCCCGCCACCATCGGCTCATTGAAAACCCTCGGCGCGGTTGAGACGCTCTGAAAACTGTGTCGATCGATGTTTATAATTTCCATGAATAGCTGAGATCGAGAAAGCACCATCCTCACAAATAATAATAAAATATACATGAAAAAAGCTACAGTAATCGGATTAGGTCGATCGGGTATCGCCGCTGCTAAACTATTAATCAAACATGACTATACCGTCACCCTCAGCGATAGTAATCATAACCCAAACCTCGAAACCCAAAAACAAGAATTAGAAACCATCGGAATTAACGTCAAACTCGGCGATAAATTTACCCCCACTACCGAAGATATCATCATCGTTAGCCCTGGAGTCCCTTGGGATATTTCCCCCCTCGTCAAAGCCAGGGAAATGGGCATAGACACGATCGGCGAAATGGAATTAGCATGGCGATATCTCAAGGATATTCCCTGGGTAGCAATTACTGGAACCAATGGTAAAACCACCACGACAGCCTTAACTGATGCCATTTTTAAAGCCGCAGGATTAGAAACGATCGGCTGTGGTAATATCGGTTTTGCTGCTTGTGAACTAGCCTTATTAGAAACCAAACCAGCTTGGATTATTGCTGAACTGAGTAGTTATCAAATCGAATCTTCTCAGACTTTATCTCCACGAATTGGAGTGTTTACAACATTAACACCCGATCACTTAGCTCGTCACAAAACTGTCGAAAATTATGCTGAGATTAAAGCTAAATTACTCCGCAATTCGCAGCATCAAATCTTCAATGGTGACGATCGATATTTACACAATCTAGGTGAATATGATTGGCAAGATGCTACTTGGACGAGCGTAGAAGGTAAACAACATTTACAAGGCAGTCCCGAACTAGGAATCTGGATTGAAGATAATTGGGTGCTGTTCCGAGGCGAAAAAGTACTCCAAGCTGACTCGCTCAAAATGCCTGGAGATCATAACCTCCAGAATCTATTAATGGCTGTAGCTATCGCCAAACTAGCCGGAATTGAGAATGATTCGATCGCATCTGCTGTCGCTAGTTTCCCTGGTGTTGCCCATCGCTTAGAATACATCTGCACCTACGAAGGAGTAGATTATATTAATGATAGTAAAGCAACAAATTATGATGCCGCCGATGTCGGATTGACTGCGGTAAAAGCACCAGTAATTTTGATTGCTGGTGGCGAGGCTAAAGAAGGCGACGATCTAGCTTGGTTGAAGACAATTAACCAAAAAGCAGCCGCAGTATTATTAATTGGTAACGCTGGAACTCAATTTGCCGATCGATTAAAGTCAGTCGGATATACTAACTTTGAAATCGTCGAAATAATGTCAAATGCTGTCATGAGATCGATCGAATTAGCCAAACAACATCAAGCCAAGGTTGTCTTATTATCCCCCGCTTGTGCCAGTTTCGACCAATACAATAGCTTCGAGCATCGCGGTGATGATTTCCGGCAATTGTGTCAAGCTCTTGGCTAAATTGCCAGCAATTCCAACAATCCTCATTTATCGGCTAGCAAATAGGTACTTGTTAATTATCATCATTGCGGTGGGATTAATTAGGTAATGAACGATCGTCCTCCAACCATTGACTCTACTTCTCTCATCAGTGCCTCCTTGTTACGGTTACGGAGGAAATCGCCATTTTTTGGTACGCTGGCGATGTTTGTACAGTTTATTCCCAGTCAAAATATCTCCGCCGCCGCCACCGATGGACGGGATATATTTTTCAACCCAGAATTTCTGCAAACATTACCCAGAGAGCAACAGGATGGATTGCTATTGCATGAAATTCTCCATGCGGCACTATTGCATTCCTTACGGTTGAGAGAACGGGAACCAAAATTGTGGAATATTGCAGCGGATATTATTGTCAATGGGATGATTATTCGCCAAGGTGGATTTGAATTACCCCTGGGTGGCTTGCGAGATGAGTCATTAGAACACCTCAGCGTGGAGGAAGTCTATGAGTTATTGCAATCGACAGGATCAGATCGGTTTCCACTAGATAATTTTGACTTGCTGACAACCAATGCTGGAGATGTGCTCAAATGTGCTGCTTCAGGAACGAGCAATTCTTTGCAGGGGATCCAGAGCCGACAACTGAAGAATAACAACAGTGATGTATTGGCAGCACATTGGCGACAAGCTCTCCAGCAAGCCACCGCTGTGACAAATGCTAGTCAGTCGGGTACATCACCGCTGGGAATCGATCGAGAGTGGGAATCGATCGTCAATCCCCAGTTAGACTGGAGATCCTATCTGTGGCGATATTTGGTACAGACTCCGACAGATTTCCAGGGATTCGATCGACGTTTTGTCGGACGGGGACTATATCTCGAAGCATTGCAAGGGGAGTCGGTGCGGGTGTATATTGCAATCGATACCAGTGGCTCTGTGGGTGCGAGGACACTCGGATTGTTTCTCGGTGAAGTGAGGGGAATTTTAGGCTCCTATCCTAATATCGTCTGCGATTTATACTATGTTGATAGTGAGGCTTATGGCCCTCATCCGCTCACTTTCGATACAATTTTACCCATCCCCCAAGGCGGTGGGGGCAGCTCTTTTGTGGCGTTTTTCGATCGAGTCGCCCAAGATTGGGATGGTTATACTCAGGCGGTTTGTATCTATCTAACCGATGGCTACGGTGAATTTCCCACTACCGCGCCAGTATTACCGACGTTGTGGGTGGTTACGCCTGGAGGATTGGATTTGTCCAAATTTCCATTTGGAGAAGCCGTCAGATCGATCGAATGTAATTAATTATCAATTATCAATTAATTCACACGCTCCAATACTTACCCAAGTACTCGATTGAGTCCCATTTGCCCCGTGAAACCACTCTTTCTTCCAAATTGGTGCTTGATGCTTGAGGGTATCGATCGCGTACTGACAAGCCGCAAAAGCCTCGCTCCGGTGCGGACATCCGACAGCTAATAAAACGCTAATTTCGCCGATCTTTAATTTACCGACGCGATGATGGATGACGATTCGATTGACATCTTGCCACCGAGCGCGGATTTCCCAACCAATGGCGGCAAATACGCGCATCGCCATCGGCTCATAGGCTTGGTATTCTAAATAGTCTACCGCTTGTCCATCAGTTCGATCGCGGACAGTACCACTCATCAGGACTACTGCGCCATTGCCTGGAACATCGGCGAGTTGGTAAGCTTCATCTAGGGATAAGGGGGCAAAACCGATCGCAAATCGATCGTCTGGATGCGCTGAGACTTGAGTTAGAGCGATAGGGGTAGTTTGCACGATCGGTAATAAGTCGGTTGCTAAAATTTGATTGATGTGTTATGTTTAGAGAGGTTGATTAATAACTGCGATCTGGATAGGTGGCTGAGTGGCCGAAAGCGGCACACTGCTAATGTGTTATGGGAGTGATCTCATCGAGGGTTCGAATCCCTCCCTGTCCGTTCTAAACATAATCGATTTTAAAGTAGGAGCAATTCATTTATGAGTTGCTCCTACTTTGTTTTTATTGGAGAACTGGGAATGCAGCGCGTTCGAGCGCGAGTTTTTCAGCGTTCCGTTGCGCTTCGAGGATATCTAATTGCTGCCAAACTAGTTTGAGCATTGGCTCTAATCCAGTGCGAGTCGCCGATGAGATTAGGAACACAGGCTGCTTGGCAACCGCTGCTAGAGCTTGGGCAATTTCGGCGACTTCTTCCTCATCTACCGCATCAATCTTGCTCAGAGCCAGAATTTGGGGACGAGTGACTAAAGTATCGCTATAAGCACTTAACTCCTGTTGGATTGTTCGGTACGCGCCGATCGGATCTGCTCCAGTTGCCTCGACAAGGTGCAATAATACTCGCGTGCGCTCAATATGTCTGAGGAAATCATGTCCTAACCCAGCACCTTGAGAAGCACCCTCAATCAAGCCAGGAATATCGGCGAATAAAGTCCCATCCCCAGACGGCTTGCGCACGACTCCCAAATTGGGAACCAGAGTTGTAAACGGATAATCAGCAACTTTTGGACGCGCGGCGGAAAGTGCGGATATCAACGTAGATTTACCCGCATTTGGCAAACCGATAATCCCGACTTCTGCTAATAATTTTAGCTCCAATCGAATTCGTTTTTGTTGCGGTGGTTGTCCTGGGAGTGCATACTCAGGAGCGCGATTACTATTAGTCAAAAAGTGAGCATTACCCAGTCCACCCTTACCACCAGCAACGACTTTGAAAGTTTGACCTGGTTCGACTAAATCGACGAGAATTTCATCAGTGGCACAATCATAAATAATCGTACCGCAAGGGACATCAATATTCAGATCGTCGCCATTTGCACCAGTACAATTTTTCGAGCCACCTTTCCCGCCATTGGTAGCTTTGAACCGACGGTTATACCGAAAATCTAATAAAGTTTGGAGGTTTTCGACAGCAGTGAGGATAATCGAACCACCTTTCCCACCATTACCGCCAGATGGACCTCCAGCCGGAACATATTTTTCCCGCCGAAAGGTGACAATCCCATCGCCGCCGCTTCCTGATTCTACTTCTACTTCTGCGAGATCGATGAATTGCATGGCTTGGGCGATTGGATCTAAATGAGTCAGGTTTTATTTTAACTCACTGCCAGCGATTTCTGGCAAGATACGTTGAACGTCATTATTTTTTTAGAATGAAAAATCATCACATGGAAATTACTTATAGTCCTGCTTATACGATCGTGCCAACCTATGAATGCTTTAATCAATGTACCTACTGTAACTTCAGGGTAAACCCTGGTGTCGATTCATGGATGACGATCGATCGAGCAACAAAGATTCTGACCAATCTTCAGGATACAGGTATCTGTGAAATATTAATTTTAAGTGGTGAAGTTCATCCCCAATCTTCACGTCGAAAAGCTTGGATCGATCGTGTTTACGATCTCTGTAAATTAGCTCTCGATTTCGGCTTTTTACCTCATAGTAATGTTGGTCCTTTGAGCTGTGCTGAAATGGAGCAATTAGCGAAAGTAAATGTTTCAATGGGTTTGATGTTGGAGTCGCTAGATCCCATTTTACTCGCAGGCGTTCATCGTTACGCACCAAGTAAATTACCAGCCATCAGACTCGAACAGCTTAATTTTGCTGGTAAGTTAAAGATCCCATTTACCACTGGACTATTATTGGGTATCGGCGAATCAGAACAAGACTGGGAAGTTAGTTTAAGATCGATTTCTGCCATTCATCAAAAATGGGGACATATTCAAGAAGTAATCCTGCAACCATATCGTCCAGGTAGCCAGGAAAGTTTAGCTGGATTGGGTTTTGATCTGACTAAATTACCTGAAGTTATTCAATTAGCCAGACAGATCTTACCTGCCGATATTACGATCCAAATTCCACCGAATTTAATCTCCAATTCAAACCTGCTTCTAGCTTGTCTAACCTCAGGTGCGAGGGATTTAGGTGGGATAGTTCCTAAAGATGAGGTCAATCCTGACTACCATCATTTACAGTTATCCGCATTGACAACACTATTAGCAAATCATGGATGGGAATTACGTCCTAGATTACCAGTTTATCCTGACCAAGTGCATCATCTCTCCGATCGATTACAAGCTATTATCAAAAATAAACCTCAGTCGATACTTGAGCAGCAAAGTCTTTAACAAAACATGAGTTTAAAGCCCTATCTTAACAACCCAATTTTCTGCTTAGTGCGCTGTCTTGTCTTGCTGCCATTGCCAATAATTGATAACTAATAATTAAAAGATTGGTAATTATTAATTATTAGTGGAGTTTGTGATCGATCAAATAGGTATGCATAATTAAATACATCTAAAAAAAATTTCACTTAGCTACTTAAAGAATTTTTTCTAATCCATATACCAATGATTTTAGCCCCAAAATCTTGCGAATGGCGAGAAGAACTCCCGGCATGTAGCAGGAGCGATTAGTTGTATCGTGAAGAAGTTTGTAGATTTCGCCTGGCGCACCAAAGATAATCTCTTGATGGGCGATATAGCCAGGGAGTCTGATGCTGTGGATGCGAATATTTTCGTCGGCGATACAACCTCTTGCACCAGCGATCTTTTCGGTTTCGGTGACGCTGGGGGGATTAAAGGTTTTGCCGAGTTCGCCTAATAGTTGGGCTGTTTGGATGGCAGTTCCGCTGGGTGCATCAGCTTTTTGATTGTGGTGGAGTTCGATGATTTCGACGTGCTCAAAAAATTTGGCGGCTTGAATTGCGGCTTGCTGCATTAAGATTACCCCGATCGAGAAATTTGGGATAATCAGACAGCCAGTGCTCGCTTTGTCGGCAAATTCCGCTAATTCCGCAATCTGGGTGGTGCTCAATCCAGTGGTACCAACGACTGGACGCACACCATAGGCGATCGCCGATCTCACGTTTTCATAGATACTATCAGGATGGGTAAAATCGACCATCACGGCGGGTGATTTTTCTTGGGATGCCATCGCGAGGATTGCCTGCATATCGTTCATCACAGGTATCTCCAAGGCTCCACAACCAGCTAGTTCGCCGATATCTTCACCCTGAATTTTAGGATTGCGATCGATTGCTCCCATTAATACCAGATCGGGGGCGTTTGCTACTGATCTAATTACTTCGAGTCCCATTTTCCCCGCCGCACCATTGACGACGACAGGTATTGGCGATTGAGTACTCATAGTTCCTTTTTTCCTTGGCTGACAACTTCACATTGCCTATTATTACATCGAAAGGCTTGCTAGTCTCTGTTTTGAGCGGCATCTGTAGAAAATCTAAACTTTTCTTATTGACAGTATTTATCATAAGAGGTAGGATTAACTTAATAGTAAAAATCTTTTCAATCGCAATCTGAATCAGTAGTTACCGCGCCGATCTAAATAGTTATCGATCTACGGATACTTACAGAAAAGGGAGTCCGAGTAATTATTGAAATCTCCGACTAATTTGCATAAAGCAGATGAACTCACGATCATATTTCCAGTCCAGACGCAATTAATTATCATAAGGAAAATCGAATGTCGTTGGCAGAGCTTAGTACATTACCCCTCGGAACCACTGCTTCTATCTTAGGCATCACTACTGAAACTGTTTTAGAGCAAAGATTGCAAGCCTTAGGCTTTCGGGTAGGTAAGCAGATAGCAGTGATTCGCAAAGCCTGGTTGGGTGGCCCGCTGCATGTTAGAATTGGCACCACGGAAGTAATTATGCGTCGCTGTGATGCTCGATCGATCCAAGTTCAGCCAGATTTAATTGGCGTGTAAACATGACTAATTCAGTTAGCTGCAATAAGTGCAATCCAGATGGTAGTCCACTTTTGGATGTCGTTAGCACGGCAGGATTGAAACAAATTGCCGTTTTGGGAATGCCCAATACTGGCAAATCAACATTTTTTAATCGGTTTACTGGCGCGAATGCGAGTATTGGTAATTGGCCAGGAATTACGGTAGATTTACTGGTAGCAAAGATTAAATTAGGACAGCAAGAAACCCAAGTGGTAGACTTGCCAGGAATTTATGATTTGCGTGGATTTTCGGAAGATGAGGAAGTAGTCAGAAGATTTCTAGAGAGTAATCCGGTTCATTTAGTTATTATCATCTTGAATGCAACTCAACTCGATCGACAAATTAGTCTCGCGTTGCAAGTCAAGCATCTTAATCTACCAGCTTTATTACTATTAAATATGGCTGACGAGGCTCCAAAATTTGGAGTCAAGATCGAGCCAGAACAGATTTCGCGACACTTAGGAATGCCTGTGTTGTCAATGAGTGCGAAATATGGACAAGGCTATGCTCAGGCGCGAAATTTAATCGCCTTAGAATTGAGTCGTCAGTCAGAGCCAATCCTCGCAGGTAAGATCGATAAGAATGTGGTCAGCGAAGCCGAATTTGCAGCCGAAATGGGTGCTTTGCTCCAGGATGGATTTTTGGTGTCGGATGCATTTAAGAATACCCTGACGACAAAGCTCGATCGAGTATTATTACATCCAGTATTTGGGTTGCCAATTTTCTTTGGTTTGATGTATCTGATGTTTCAGACGGTTTATACCGTCGGGAAACCGCTCCAGGATTGGTTAAATCTGCTGGTGGAATGGTTTAAGACTACCGCGATAGAGCCATTACTCAGCTTCTTACCCAAATTTCCCCACGACTTACTCATCGATGGCGTATATGGTGGGATGGCGACAGTTGCAGCATTTTTGCCCGTAATTTGGATCTTTTTCATCTGCATGGCGATTGTTGAAGATAGTGGCTATCTATCGCGCTCGGCTTATTTGATGGATGCCTTCATGGAGCGGTTAGGCTTAGATGGTCGATCGTTTGTGATGTCTTTGATGGGATTTGGGTGCAATGTGCCTGCTATTATGGGGCTGCGAGTGATGCGCTCTCCGGCTCTGCGGCTGCTGTCGATGTTGGTGATTCCGTTTTCGCTGTGCTCGGCGCGGCTGAATGTGTTTATCTTCATGACGACAGCCTTATTTAGTGCCAGCGTCGCGCCATTGGTACTGTTCAGTTTATATCTATTTAGCTTTGCAGCCGCAATTCTCACCGCCTTTATTTTCAAAGGGAAGTATCCCAATCAAGAACCACTGATTCTGGAATTACCCCCCTACCGCTTTCCCACCATCAAGCAGATGTTGCTCCGTGCTTGGGGCGAAACTAGACATTTCCTGCGATTTGCCTGGAAATTTATTATTTTTGGCGTAGTTGCAATCTGGCTATGCAATAATTTCCCCACGAATGTCGAGCCTGCTAGTGCGGGGACGATTTCGGGCACAATCGGTCAAGCCTTACAACCTATTCTAGGACCGATCGGCATTAATCCTAAACTATCAGTCGCCTTGATTTTCGGATTTATCGCCAAAGAAATTGTCCTTGGTGGATTAGCCGTGATTTATGCTACCAAGCAAGATGCTGGATTAGCTGGTGCGATTGCCCGTGAAATTGACTGGGTGCAGGCTTACAGCTTTATGTTATTTACGCTCTTGTACGTCCCCTGCCTGTCTACGGTCGCTGTAATTAAAGCAGAGTCAAAAAGTATGAAATTTGCACTATTGGGAGTGTTCTGGTCATTGGCACTGGCTTGGGTGGCAAGTTTTGTCTTCTATCAAGGTGCCAGAGCTTTGGGTTTCTAAGATCGACACTGGGGGACTGGGGGATTTGTGAGTTTCAGAAATGAAACCTCATCCGGTGAATCAGCAACGCTAATTTGCCTACTTGCGTCGATCGATCGACCCATGCTATGATAAACAAGGCTAATTTGCGCTCATACTGCATAATTAAACAACTATAAGTATTTGAGGTTCAGTCGCGACGAAATTGCGTTAACCAAAACCGAATAGCCAACCACAGACAGCAGGAGCAATTGCTTAATTCCCTGCCGAGGTTAACGCAATCAGCACCAGCGATTCACTACTAAAATAGTGGTGAATCGCCAGCGACTGAATGACAACCTCGGCACCTAGTGTCGGGGTTAGTTTTATGCCTTTGTTGTAGTCCGTTCCCACCCAAAACTCGATCGATCGAGAGGTAAGAATTAAATGGGGAGAACCCTAGAAAACAAACAATCGATCGTCGCTGGACTCAGAGCCGAATTGAGCGAAGCTACAATGGTCGCGGTGATTAACTACCAGGGTCTAACCGTGGCAGAAATCACCGACTTACGCAGACGGATTCGCCCCAAAGGTGGAACCTGTACGGTCACAAAAAATACCCTCATGGGTAAAGCGATCGAAGGTAATCCCCAATGGGAAGCATTAGAACCATTATTAAAAGGTTCTTCGGCATTCTTATTGCTCAAAGATGATATTGGTGGCTCGATCAAGGCTTACCATGAATTCCAGAAGGCAACCAAGAAGACCGAACTTCACGGTGGGGTGATGGAAGGGAAAGCCCTTTCCGGCGTTGATGTCAAAGCCATCGGCGATCTCCCATCGAAAGAACAGCTCATGGCGCAAATTGCTGGTGCCCTCAACTCCGTCACCGCGAAAATCGCGATCGGTGTCAAGGAAGTACCTGCGTCCATCGCACGTGGTATCAAAGCTCACGTTGACAACGGTTAGACAGACAAATTGCAACTAGCAATGATCATCGAGCCACAATTTTTACCCATAACTTAGGAATCTACACATGTCTGCTGCAACCGATACAATTTTAGAACAGTTGAAAACCCTCAGCCTCTTAGAAGCGGCTGAATTGGTCAAACAAATCGAAGAAGCTTTTGGCGTAAGTGCTGCTGCTCCCGTCGGCGTAGCGGCGGCTGGTCCTGCTGCTGTTGCTGAAGCTGCTGAAGAGCAAACTGAATTCAGCGTTGTGCTCGAAGCACTAGCTGACGAAAGCAAGAAAATTGCTGTACTCAAAGTTGTTCGTGCGATCACTGGCTTAGGCTTGAAAGAAGCTAAAGACTTAGTTGAATCCACACCTAAAGATGTCCTCACTGGCGTACCTAAAGCCGCTGCTGAAGATGCTAAAAAACAAATCGAAGAAGCTGGCGGTAAAGTCGTCCTCAAATAACTAACGAGTCTAAACTCAATTCTTTGAAAGTAAATTAATTTACTTTCTACCACTGAGTCAACATGGGTTGGCTCTTTTTTTGTTAGACAAATATCTCCTTATTTTAGGGATATCTTTAGAAAAAATTGATAATTGAACGATCGGAATCTGCTAAAATTTGGGGATATCATAGTATAATTGCCTTCGATCGAGAATAGTACCAAAAAGCTAATACGTACCTCAATTAACTCAAAACCGCTATAACTTTCGGTTAATATATGCACTCAGCCACGCGACTGGATGACCTCAAAATTTTAGAGTGTTTCTTGCAAAACTCTCTTCACGCTCACTTAGGGCGGATTATTCCATTTCGGGTGCAGTGTTTGTACAAAGATGACACCCTGTGGGTGCTCGCACAACACCCTGCTGATGTGGTAATCGATATTCCCGACATTTTTAGAGTATTAGAACGGGCTTTACAAGCCGAAGAGCCAAACACTCCGTTGACTGTCAAATTGTATCTGCGATTGGAAGGACATAAACGTCCTTATAGTCACCAAAGCTTTGCCGTCTACCCCTTAGTCAAAAAAACGGTACCAGGAGAAGCCGCTCCAGAAATGACTGGGATGAGTGACGATCGAATAGCACTAGAACGAGATGCTTATTCTGATAGAGTAGACTCTAGACAAACAGATCGATCTCGACTAGCCAGCGATCCCCCGTCTGGGAGACAGGTTCCAGACAGTCACCCAAATACCTCAAACGACATCCCATCTACCATTCCAGAAATAATGTCGAGCGCAAATGATTTCTCTCAATCCCGTCCAACAGAAGATCGGCTGGTCAAAATAGATGCCGATGCTTTTGTTGCTAATATCGAAAACTCCTTTGGTAGCAGCGACAATGAAGATCGTTCGACCTATCCTCCCACCAGTAAAGGCAAAAAGAAGCTCCTTTTCCCCATTCTAGGGGGTCTGGGACTACTGGCGATCGGTTCGGGCTTAGGATATATGGGTACTCGCCCTTGTGTTTTGTCCGCCTGTACAGAACTAAGTACAGCTACCCAGCTCACTCAATCTTCACTAGCCACCCTCAATACTCCAGGTGTCACGGGACAAGAAGTTTTAACTGCCCAGAAGCAGCTCCATCAAAGCGTTGAAAATCTCAAAGCCATTCCAGCCTGGTCTGGAAGTTATGGTGATGCTCAAAAAACATTACAATCTACAACAGCCCAGGCTGCGGATCTAGATACCACCGTCACCGCCATGAACAGAGCATTTAAAGCGGCGACCGTCGTCAAAAATCCGCCGATTCCCCTGTTAAAATGGCAGGAGAGTAAACAAATGTGGACAGATTCGATCGCTAGTTTGGGCAAAATCTCTACCACGAGCCAAATCTATCCACTCGCTCGGCAAAAACTCACTGATTATCAAGGCAGATTGGGTGATATTGAACGCCGGATTGAAACTGAAACTACCGCCGACCAAAAACTCAAATCGGCTGTAGATGGCATCAAAATTGCCACCCAAACCCAACAAACAGCCGCATCCTTACCACAATGGCGACAAGTTAAAACTCAGTGGACTCAGGTCAACGACAAGCTTAGTAGTATTCCAGCAAATACGAGTGCTTACGGTCAAGCTCAAGAATTGCTGAAATCCTATCAGACTCAGATTTCTAGTGCCCAAGATAAAGTATTAGAAGAAGACAAAGCTACCCAAAATTATCAAACTGCTGTCAAACTAGCTGAAGCTGCTAGAATATCGCAGAAAAGCGATCGATTAGCTGAAGCTGTCTCGTTGTGGAATCAATCAGTGGTATCAATTCAAAGTGTACCCCCGAATAGTGCGATTTATCCTCAAGCAAAACCCCTAGCTTTTGAGTACACAAAAAGTTTTCAACAGGCAGAAGAAAAACTTAAAACTACCCAAAAAATCGGTCTAGCAACTAAAGATCTCCAACGAACTTGTGCGGGCAGTCCCCAAATTTGTACTTATACGATTAGCAATAAAGCGATCGTGGTACGACTAATGTCCCTCTATACTCAGACACTAACTCAGACAGCAGCGGCGGCTTCCACCCAAGGAGATAGCAATGCGAGAACTGGCATCATCAACCATGTCAACACACTAGGAAATGCCCTGCAAACCATTAGTGAAAATGCCAAGCTGCCCTTAGAAATCTACGGTGCCGATGGCAAACAAATTCAGAATTTCCGACCTTAATATCTGAATTAAAATACTCTCTTTCTAGTAGTTTAGTGGGTGCTTAGAGCTAAAAAAGATAGGGTGGGCAGATATTGCCCACCCTATCAACTAATTTACTGACCTTGCATTTTTAGAACTACTGCAAACGTCCGTAATAAAATCTTAAAATCTAACCAGGGCGACCAATGTTTGAGATAGTAGAGATCGTATTGGAGCTTGATTAGAGCATCTTCGGTCGTACTACCATAACCATAATTGATTTGTGCCCATCCAGTGAGTCCAGGCTTAATAGCTAGCCGAGTTCGATAAAAAGGAATTTGCTTTTGTAGCTCTTGGATAAATTGATGACGTTCGGGACGTGGACCGACCATACTCATATCCCCTCGCAGGACATTCAAAACCTGAGGTAACTCATCTAAGCGAGTTTTGCGGATGAAATTACCAACTTTGGTAATTCGAGCATCGCCTTTGACAGCCCACTGTGCCTTGCCATTAAGTTCGGCATTTTGAACCATAGAACGAAACTTATAGACTGTAAATGCCTCGCCGTGCTCGCCGATCCGTTCCTGCTTGTAGAAAATAGCTCCTGGACTCTCTAGTTTAATCGCGATCGCCACAAAGGGAAATACCGATGCAAAGATTACACCAATTATCAATCCACAAACCAGATCCAAACACCTTTTGCCAATCCGATTTAATGACTCAAATGAGTTCTTGTTGAACGGAAGAGCTGAGTACCATTGACTACCAATGTGTTCTACAGCTATTTTACCAGTCAGTTTTTCATAGAGCACAGGCATTGGCGTAATCGCAATTCCACGCTCATGAAAATCAGTCAACATCTGAAGTAATTTATCATCAATGGGGTTGCTAATGGCTAGCACAATCTCATTAATGCCATTTTGTTCGACTTCCAATGCCAGCTTTTGCCGATCGCCTAAAACCTGAATATTCTGATAGAATTTACCATGAATCTCTGCATCATCATCGATAAATCCGATCGCTTGATAGTAGGGATACTGCTGAAAAGCTTCTGCTAAAATTCTGCCTGTTACTCCTGCCCCAATAATTAGGATCCGCTGGCTAGCATGTCCAGCACCTAGGAAAATCGCATAAACTGTTCGCCAAATCGACAGAAAAATAGCAATCGCGACAATTGATAATGCCGGAGCGAACCGGAGTGAAAACGAGGCTTCACTCAGTGGCATTGGGGCTGTCACAAAGTAATAAATTAGATAGATAATGCCAGAAATTGCTGAACCTACAAGAATCCGCTTGATAGTTTGGATTAGTAATACAGCAACTCGCAGATCATACAAATCATTGATGAACATCCAGATTAGCCATCCCACACTCATGGCTAAAACCCAGGAAGAATGGTTGCTAAAATTCCATTCAAATACCTGATCTGCTCTGTAAGTCAAATACCAGATCGCACTGATGGAGCCAGTGAGAATCGAGATAGTATCCGCAATGAACAGTAATAATTTACGCTCGGAAAATTCCCAAGAGATTTTTTTTTCTGGTAATAAGTCAGAAGACATTGGGAGGCTCATATCATCATCAAATAATGTGAATTTTAGTCGTTTTGATAGTTATGCCGACCAACACTATAGCTAAGATTACCCTGAATTGTATCTTATTTCTAGACGATCGACAACGACGGAATAATTTAAGTAGTAGATTAAAATAATCTTTCTAAGTAAAAATATTTATCTACGTTACAGAATATACACTAGTATGTGTAATCTGTCATCCTGCGAACAGCTCATCTAAGCTGTTTGTCAAAGGATTTGAAAAAATTCAAATAGAATGTTGCTTTTTGTACAAAAATACATTTGATTTACTAGTTTATCCCTTGACTATTTTGATAGTCGCTAATGTTGGATCGTTACAACCAGTGATTTCGCCACCAAAGTCGAGCACCCGTTGCAAGTAATTGAGAGCTGAGATCGAGATGATTTCTCCAGGTATTAAAATCGGGATGCCAGGTGGATATGGACAGATGGATTCAGCACTGATTTTACCAATTGCCGGATGTTCTGCAAGAGCGACTCCACGATCGATTGGGATCGTAACGTGGGGAGATCGGTCTGCTTGTCGAGGTGTCACTATCATCTGATTTGAAGTTTGCTGAAATGGCTCAATCGAGGCTAAATCGAGCGGACGATCTACGCGATGATGTGTTGCTAATTCAGTCAACGATTCAACTAGTCGATCGATATCTGCTCGGCTATTTCCGAGACTGATCATAAAGGTTAAATGCCGCATTGATGGTAATTCTGCGACGACACCTAATTCTGTTAAAATTTCATCAGCCTCAAATCCCGTGAGATTTAAACCTGTGACTGTGACAGTCAATCGAGTGGGATCGAGATACTTGCAACCTGGAGTAGGCGTATCTAATTCAACAACAGCAAGTCCATCGATTAGATCGATATTTGCTCTAGCGATATTAGCTAGCTCGATCGTTTTAGACATCAACTGCTCACCCTGCAATGCCATTTGTTGGCGTGCAGCATCGAGAGAAGCAAGTAGTAGATAACTGGGACTAGTTGATTGCAATAACCGTAAAGAACGACCGATCGCGTCAACATCAATTAGACTACTCTTTACATGCAACATTGCCGATTGAGTCAGCGAACCCAATAACTTGTGCGTCGATTGTACCGTTAAATCTGCACCCATAGTCAATGCCGCAGGTGGTAGGTCAGCATGAAAGCCAAAATGTGCTCCATGAGCCTCATCTACCAACAGCGGAATACCATAACTATGGACGATCGACTCAATGGCAGCTAGATCGCCACAGACTCCGTAATAAGTAGGATAGACCACCATTACGGCTTTTGCATCGGGATGCTGCTCTAAAGCTGATTTAACGGCTGCTGGCGTAATACCATGAGCGATATCCAAGTCCAGATCGTATTCTGGTGTAATGAAAATCGGCACAGCACCAGCATGAATAATACCAGCGATCGCCGACGAATGAATATTTCGAGGCAAAATAATTTTTTCACCTTCCCCACATGTCGCTAAAATCGCCGCAATCACGCCAGTTGTCGAGCCATTGACGAGAAACCATGTCTGCTGTGCGCCAAATACCTCTGCGGCGAGAATTTGGGATTGCCCAATTGCGCCTGCTGGTGCGTGAAGATTATCCAATCCTGGCAATTCTGGCAAATCCCAACCAAAAACAGCCGCACCCCAATTATCGATAAGAGTGCGATTCATCCCAACACCCCGTTTATGTCCTGGAGTGTAGAAAGGCGCGTGGGTTTTATTTACCCACTCTTGAAGTGCGCCAAGAAGTGGAGTCTGGGCTTGATTCAAACGATACATTTGGGCAATTATTAACTTTCGGGAGATGGAGGATATCATTCCACAATTCATCAACACCTAATTATTAATTAATAATTATCTTTGGTGTTGTCCGAATTGAATTTCATAGACTTCATCTTCTTTTTCAGTGACGATCTTCAGATTCGATCGAGGATAAGCGATACATAATAAAACATAACCCTGTGCCTGCAATTCTTTACTCACACCCATTCCCTCGGCTTGCTCGACTTCCCCTGCTAATACCTGCGCAGCACAAGTAGTGCAAACTCCAGAACTACAGGAAGTGGGCAGATATAGCCCAGCCGCAGCCGCAGATCTTAAAATTTGTTTGTCTTCGGGAGCTTCGATCGTGTGAATTTCGCCCTGATGATGGATCTCTACAGTATAAGTTTTTGTCATATATGATTATCGGTCAGCGTGTCAAAATATTTGAGGATATCTTCTCCACTCTAGCAAGTTCTGGCACTAGCAAATCATGTCTCAATTCCAGCTTCGGATTCCAACTATCCACGTCATCAATCTCGTCAGATCGTTAACACGAGCTAGCGGGAGCCTTCAGTCGGTGCTTTTACTGGCAATAGTTGGGTGCGGCTATTTGTTAGATGCTACGAAGATCGATGCCGCAATCTTCGATCGATCTGGGCGGAAAATACCCGATCGAGATGTCAATTCCGATCGAGTAAACTGGCAGATGCTATCCACCGCCGCTGGTCGCAAATATAATGGGATTGGCTTAATCGATGTCAATTATGGTGTCTGTACGGGGTTTCTCTTTGCCACTGGAGTCCATCCGACGGCTCCAGCATACGTCCTGACAAATGGGCACTGTCAGGGGAGCTTCAATAAATTACCAACTGATCGAGAAATTATCGTCAATCGATCGAGTAAGACTAAATTCGTCTTAAACTACTTCCATGATTCTAAACCCGATCGATTAACTATTCGCGTCAAACGGATGGTTTATGGCACGATGAAAAATAATGATATTGCCATCCTCGAACTCACCAAAACCCAACGGGAATTAACCACAGCCGGAATTATTCCACTCAAAATCGCCCCCAGACCTCCAACAGTAGGCGAACCTTTAACCATCGTCGGCGTTCCTTCTGAAGGAGTCAAAGATGAATTAAACTTCCTGCACGCAACCACCTGCAAAACGGGAGAATTAGCTAATGTCAAAGAAGATATCTACAACTGGAAAAGATCGATCCGTCACCGTTGCAGCATCGTGGGGGGGATGTCTGGATCCCCAATGATCTCGCTCACCACACATCGAGTAGTGGGAATCATCAACACAGGTGTAAATGACAATGCCGACAAACAACTCCCGTGCAGTCTCAATCGTCCTTGCGAGGTGAGTAAAAACGGAGCGGTACAGATCTTTTCACAAGAAAATTACGGTCAATTAGTCGATCGAATTCCAAGCTGTTTCGATCAACGCGGCAGATTCAATCTCCACCAATCTACTTGTAAATTGGAACGTCCGTGAGGGCGAATAGATCGAACTGCTAGTCAAAACCACCTTAGTATGTAATAATGGGAGTTTTGGGTTAAGTATTAAGCACTAAGGAAATTTATGTCCCGATATCGCGGACCGAGACTGAGAATTACACGTCGTTTGGGATCCTTACCAGGATTAACTCGTAAAGAGCCACGTCGTGCATATCCACCAGGTCAACACGGTCAAAACCGGAAAAAGCGTTCTGAATACGCCATCCGTCTCGAAGAAAAGCAGAAATTGCGGATGAACTATGGTGTGAACGAGAAGCAAATGCTCCGCTACGTGCGGAAAGCAAGACGTGCTACTGGTTCTACCGGATTAGTTTTATTACAATTACTCGAAATGCGGTTGGACAATACTGTCTTCCGGCTCGCAATGGGTCCCACGATTCCAGGCGCACGTCAGCTAGTTAACCACGGACACGTCACCGTCAACGGACGTGTTGTGGATATCGCTAGTTATCAATGTCGTCCAGGTGAC
This sequence comes from Chamaesiphon sp. 336R_metabinner_41, assembly GCA_025359915.1. Lineage (GTDB taxonomy): Bacteria > Cyanobacteriota > Cyanobacteriia > Cyanobacteriales > Chamaesiphonaceae > Chamaesiphon. The sequence continues at coordinate 24,489 of JANYDE010000045.1, forward strand.
GTAATTGGTGTTCGTAATCGCGAGGCATCGAAGAAATTGGTAGAAGCCAATCTCCAATATCCTGGATTAGCAAACACTCCTAACCATTTAGATTTCGACAAAGCGACTTTAACTGGTAAAGTTACTGGAACGATCGAACGTGAATGGGTAGCTCTTCAAGTCAATGAGCTATTGGTTGTAGAGTACTACTCTCGCCAAGCCTAAAGGTTTTGCAACGTCCCTACTCCTATTTTCCTCAAGGGAAGAAGGACAGCAAAACAGGATTTTGGATGGCGGCTGCATCCAAAATCTATTCTTTCTGTTTAGGCTTTAGGTATTGAGCTAGAGCGTCGCTAACATTTTCTTCTGGGGTGTGAATTCTTGAGACAGGTTTTTCATCATGAACTTTGTCTAAATAAGCTTGTAGAGCTTCTTCATCATCTCGATGCTGAAGGACATAAGCTCTCAACTCACTGATGGACATTGTTATCAAGTTTTGTTTTGCGCTCATACAAACCTCCATTCTCCATTGCTTCTAATTTCAATAATAATCTCTTCTCCTGCGAGAATGACAACATTGCCACTACGGTTGTCAAAAGTCACTAGGTTTATCGAACAGTACTTACTTGTAAGCTCACAGCAAAGTTCAAAGCACTTGATTGCTTGTGCGGTTGTATGACCCATTTATCTACGATTTCGGACTAAAGTCACTTTACCGTAAAATCGTATTTATTAGCCGCCGATTTGAGACATGGTGCGGTGATAAGATCCGGTAGTGCCAGAGTCTCGACCTTTATAGTTAATTTCTGGTTTAAGATTGAGTAATTCCTGGACTTGCGATCGAAGTTCAGCAGTAGAGACACCATTTCGCAACGCAGTTTTGAGATCTAGTTGTCCGGTTTCATTGAGTAGACATGGACGCAACCAACCATCCGCAGACAACCGCATTCGATTGCATCTGTCGCAAAAGCATTCAGACATTTGACTAATAAACCCAAGTGTGCCTTGAGCACCTGGAATTGTAAATACATCCGCTGGGCCATTTCCACGCACATAGGCTTCAGTTAATCCCCATTTTTCGCGAATCTGTTGACGAATTGACTCTGACGAAATCCAGCCTCGATCGCTAAATAGTTCATCATTACCAATCGGCATAAACTCAATAAACCGGATATGCCATTGTTTATCGATACTCAGAGCCGCCAAATCCAATACCTCGGTATCATTTACCCCTGGAATCACTACCACATTCAACTTGAGCGGTGTAAATCCGGCTTTATCTGCGGCTAAAATCCCATTCCAGACCTGTTGCCAGCGAGATCGACCATTATTGCCGACAATCCGATCGAAGGTAGCTTCATGGAGCGAATCGAGGCTAATATTCACCCGTCGCAATCCAGCTTGATATAAGTCTTCCGCCATTCCAGCCAAGAGAAAAGCATTGGTAGTCAGAGATAGGTCTTGAGTCTGTGGTAGGCTAGCGATCGATCTGACAATATCTACTATCCCATTGCGTAATAATGGCTCTCCCCCAGTCAACCGGAAGCAGGTAAAACCGACGGGGATAAATACTTCCCGAATTAGAGTCAATAGCTCATCATCAGTCAAAAGTTGTTGACGGTGAAGGTATGCTAATTCTGCCCCTTCTGGCATACAATATTGACAGCGAAAATTGCAGCGATCGATCAGACTGATTCGTAAGTAATCTACCTTATTCATTATTCATTAGGGGATAGGGAATAGGGGTTAGGGTTTAGGGTTTAGGGAACTATCTACTTTCTCTGTATTTACTAAGGTTAATTCGATCGTATTGCCATCGGGATCTTGAGTGAATAGTGCGGCTCTACCAGAGTTACTCATTTTTACCACACAATTAGCAGCTAGCAATCGATCTTTCGCTACAGTTATATCTCGAATTCCGAGGGCGATATGTGGATTGCGAGTAGATTTGGTCAGATCGATGTTAGGATTGGGACGATGATTGGTATCTTCGATCAGATGGATCTGAAAATCACCAATTTGATACCAGATGCCAGGATAATTTAGATCTCGATCGACCTTTTTCAATCCTAAGATATTGCTGTAGAATTCGATCGATCGATCCAAATTCGACACCATTATTGCAGCGTGCAAACAACTAGTAACTTCAATCATGGAGGAATGGTGTCTGAACTGTGATTAGAATGATTGAATGATGGACTTTGATTGTCTATGCTAAATCGAAGAGTAAAATCTCACCATTGCTCGAACTAGATAGCTCTAACTGACTACCTCCAGGATATGCGATTGCATCGCCTGCGGTCAGAATTTGCTCATTAATAGTTAATTCACCTTGAACGACATGCAACCAGACAGAACGCTTATGTTCTACATGATAAGATATCTGCTCATCACCTGTTAATAGCCCGATGTACAGGTTTAAATCCTGATTAACAGTCACAGAACCATCTCGTCCATCCCGCGAGGCTACTAGCCGCAATTTACCCTGTTTCTCAGCCGCCGAAAAAGCTTTCTGTTCGTAACTGGGGGTTAAACCTAGTGTATCGGGGATAATCCAGATTTGGAGCAAATGTACCGCATCACGAGGAGAATTATTAAATTCACTGTGAGTAATCCCCGTTCCCGCAGTCATCCGCTGGACTTCGCCAGGATAAATCACCGCGCCAGTACCCAGACTATCTTTGTGTTCGAGCGCACCAGAAAGTACATAGGTGATAATTTCCATATCCCGATGTCCGTGAGTACCAAACCCACTCGCTGGAGCGATGACATCATCATTAATTACTCTCAGACTCTGAAATCCCATCCAATCAGGGTCTTGATAGCTACCAAAGGAGAAGGTATGATAGCTATTCAACCAATCAATTTGAACGTGACCTCGATCGCTAGCTTTACGCAGTATCGGCATAGTAGTTCGATCCATATATCGTAGGGTGTATTAGCGACAGCGTAACGCACCAAGTTACAGGTCATTCGATAGATTTGAACGATCATCAAGATCGATACTTCTATTCTAATTAATTATTAAACCCTTTGTAGCTAACCAAGCTCGATCGAATATCCGTGATTGATACCTTGCGCCACCATCACATAATACCGTAACGATCGTATGTCCTGGCCCCATTTGCTGCGCCAGTTTTACCGCCGCCGCCACATTAATCCCCACTGAGCCACCCATAAATAAGCCATCTCGACGTAGGAGTTGATAGACAACATCGATACATTCTTGGTCGTGAATTTGGAGTGCATCATCGATCGGTACACCTTCCATATTACCAGTCACCCGACTATTCCCGATTCCTTCAGTAATCGAACTCCCTTCCAAGTGAATCTCGCCAGTTTTCACATAACTATATAGCCCACTTCCCATCGGATCTGCAAGTACAGTTTTAATCGCTGGGTTCTGTTCCTTCAGATACAAAGCCACCCCCGCAAAAGTACCACCCGTACCCGTCGAAGCTACCCAGCCATCAATTTTACCATCCGTCTGTGCCCACATTTCTGGCCCAGTAGTTTCATAATGAGCCAGCCTATTCGCCAGATTTTCAAACTGATTCGCCCAGACTGCATTTTCCAGCTCCGCCGCCACTCGCCCCGATAATTTTACATAATTATTTGGATCCTTATAGGGCACAGCGGGCACTGTACGGACTTCTGCGCCGAGGGTACGCAATGCTTCTATTTTTTCCGCTGACTGAGTTTCAGGGATGATAATCAGGCATTTATAGCCCTTAGCGTTGCAAATATGCGCCAACCCAATCCCCGTATTTCCGGCGGTACCTTCTACAACTGTTCCGCCTGGTTTGAGTACACCGCGACGTTCGGCATCTTCAATCATATACAACGCTGCGCGATCTTTGACCGAACCACCAGGATTGAGGAATTCCGCCTTACCCAGAATTTCGCACCCAGTCTCATCGCTAAAACTATTGAGTCGGATTAATGGTGTATTCCCAATTGCTTCGACAAAGCCGCGTTTAATATCCATTTAGATTAGTTGATAGTTGATAGTTGACAGTTGACAGCGGCGGTTTTATTCGGAGGTTCCCTCCGAATAAAAAAACCGACAAGACAGCGAAGAGATTGAGTGGACGGTTAGGCTTTTTGCGATCGGATAAGATACGATCGGGTATTAGCTATTTTCTCACATCTCCATGAACATTCGGATTGGCAATGGTTACGACATTCATCGTCTGGTTGGAGATCGTCCTCTCATTTTAGGCGGAGTGAGGATCGAACACGAACTAGGGTTATTGGGACATAGCGATGCGGATGTCCTGACTCATGCGATTATGGATGCGATGCTGGGTGCATTGAGTCTGGGAGATATCGGACATTTTTTCCCACCTACTGATGCGAAATGGGCGGGTGCGGATAGTATAGAACTATTAAAACAGGTTAATCAATTAATTATCGATCGCGGTTGGCAGATAAGCAATGTCGATACTGTAGTTGTCGCCGAGCGTCCCAAGCTTAAACCCCATATTAATGCCATGCGCGATCGATTAGCGATCGCATTGCAACTATCCCCAGAGCAAGTCGGTGTCAAAGCGACTACCAATGAAAAATTAGATGCGACAGGTAGAGAGGAAGGTATTTGTGCTTATGCTGTTGTGCTATTAACCAAGTAATCCTATTCCCTATTCCCTAACTTCTACAAAAAGTATATTGATAGTTTCAACTAATTCCTCTACAGTAAAAGAAGAAATCTAGAAACTATTTTATGCTAAAGCGGTGGTTAGTGAGTATTTTGGCGATCACATTAATTGTGTTAACTCCAATTAGTTCGGCATTCGCACAACCAGCCCCTACTGATGTCACTGAGGCAGAATTTCAACTAGGTGATAAATTGCGTACCCAAGCTTTTACCGCTACCAATGAAGGTGATTTTAAAACTGCTGAAAAGTATTGGACACAATTAATCGAATTATTCCCTAAGAATCCCGCCATCTGGAGTAATCGGGGTAGCTCTCGTGTTAGTCAAAATAAATTAACTGAAGCGATCTCGGATTTCAATAGATCGATCGAATTATTGCCAACCTATCCCGATGCCTATCTCAATCGGGGCACAGCTTTAGAAGGGTTAGGTAAATGGAAAGAAGCGATCTCTGACTACGAATATATCTTATCTGTCGATCCAAAAGATGCAATGGCTTGGAATAATCTAGGCAATGCTTATGCTGGTTTGGGTGAATGGAAAACAGCAATCGAAGACTATGTAAAAGCTTCCGAAATTGCACCTGACTTTGCCTTCGCTCGTGCTAATTATGCCCTAGCTTTGTATCAAAATGGAGAAATCCCCGAAGCCATTCGCAACATGAAAAATATCGTCAGAAAATATCGAGATTTTCCTGATGTTCGAGCCGCTTTGAGTGCCGCTCTCTGGCAAAATGGTCAACGTGGCGAAGCCGAAAGTAATTGGGTAGCTGTGATTGGTTTAGACAGCCGTTATAAAGATCTAAATTGGGTAAAAAACACTCGTCGTTGGCCACCAAATATGGTTGTGGCATTAGAAAAATTTCTGAAGTTAGAGTAGCTCTGGAGCCTAAATAGGAGATCTCAATTGTACCAATCTGACTGGTACTTAATTTTTAATCCAGTCCCCTTAGTGTTGAAATCTGCTCGACACACCATATCTGGGGGCTTGAATTTCGATCAAAATTCAGCGTACAATCTAATTCCGCCGCTTGTTTTTATAGTAAAAAAGTACTATAATATTTAGTATATTCACCTCGATTGAAATTCCCTGCATCACCAATAATTCAGCCGTCCTTTTTGGTGTTATCCCATGTTATTAGCCTCACCCAAGCCTGTCGCCGTCGTCACCAATCCTCAAAGTAGATTTGCGACAAAAACTGCTGTAGCCATGCATCTCAAACGATTGCCGGAGGAGATTTACACAGTCAATTGTTGGCGGTACGTGGTACATGTTGTCGGCAAAAAGACCAGTACTTTTGTGAGCTATGCTGACTTACCACCGATTATCGGAGTCGATTTACCAAATCATCGCGATGTGCGCGCATGGCGCAAACGCTGGAAAAAATACGACCATATTGCGCCATTATTTTGGCACAATTTCTATGCGGAGAAACTGCGTCAAGTAAAGACAATGGATGAACTTCAAGCGTGGGAAGAAGTGCTCAGTTATATTGGGTTTGGATTTCCAGAATCAAGCCGAATCGAGCTAGAAGGCATCTGCTCAGAAATGACCTATTTTTTATTTACTAATGCCGCCTAGACTCACTTCTCTCCCTGCGTTGCTGAATTTAGAGATGATTCAATATTTTTGCAATAAACAATTACCTCTATTCTCACATCCCCCCAAAATCTATTCACTAAACCGCACTTTTCGCTAAACAGCTAAACCACTAAACCACTATTCACTCTAGATATCTAATTTGACACTAGAAAATAACTATCTATCGCAATCTAGCGAAGACAAATCGATCGAGTCCCGCCAAATCATTAATAATCTCAATCTCAGTATAGCTGCCTTGCTGCACTAATAATTCGACAACAGCAGCTCCTTGTCCTGCCATCATTTCAATCAGCCAAATCCCACCAGGCTGAAGATACTCCGGCGATGTATCGACTAGCACTCTAATCGCATCCAAGCCATCTAAGCCGCCATCTAAGGCAAGATGCGGCTCATGGTTGACAACCTCAGGTTGCAGTTGCAACACTTCTTGAGAAGGGATATAGGGTGGGTTGGAGAGCATTGCAGCTACCTTGCCCTCAAGCTGGCTTAGGGATGACCACCAACTACCTGTGCTAAAGTGGATTCGATCGAGTACCTTCAATTGAGCAGCGTTAATTTCGGCAATCTCTAGCACTAATGGACTAGTATCGACAGCAAAAATCTTTGCCTCAGGCAATGTTTTCGCCAATCCAATCGCGATTGCACCGCTACCAGTCCCCAAATCCACCCAAATGCCCTGCTGCTGAACGCTATTACTTGCAGCGAGGGCAATATCGATCATTGATTCGGTTTCAGGACGTGGAATCAGTACCAATGGTGAGACAAGTAGCTCAAAGTCTCGCCAAAATGTTTTCCCGATGAGATATTGAACTGGCTTGCGCTGTTCGACTCGATCGATCCATAATGCGGACAATCGATCGAGTGGTATGGTAATCTCGATCAAACAATCGTCCTCGATCGATTCTAGGCGCAGTGTGAGACTATCTAGATTAGCTACTGATTTTAGCAACCAATCGATTTCTCGAGCGTTGACATCACTAGTTATCGCAATTTTTACCGCCCATCTGCGCCATTCCCATAATTCTCGCCCCGTAATCGTAGCTGAATTCACCTATTTTTTGGGCACACTGCTGGCAGGTGCAGAGACAGATTTAGATTGAGCTACTTGCAATTTTCGGACGCTTTCTCGACTTTCCGGAGAGGGAACGAGCACCAATTGATCTTGTCCTGGATAGTTATTATCAGTGAAATCGTCGAGCAGATTTTGGAGGAAGTTAACTCTGATTTCTGCCTTTGCGGCTATTTTTGGCTCTTTCTTTTTGAACATATCCAGCGATTGCTGGGCTTCTTTTTTATCAAAGAATAGCGATGTCAAATTATTCGACTGAATAGTGACGTACTGATTTTTTTGTTGGATCGCAATTACAAACAATGGCACTGGATAAGCAGTGCTTTTCTGATATGGTTTTTTCAGAATAGTCAACGCACTTTTGAGCTGCTGCTCTGCGGGTATGAATACAAAGCTCATATTAGCAGACTTTTTTTTTGATTCGACTTGCAGCTTATACACCTCACTGAGCGGTACGATGGTGATTTGAGCTACCTTATTTGCTTGTGGCTGTTCTTTTTTAATTTTTTTTAAAAATGCTACGGCATCTTTTAATTCCATGAATACTGGAGTCAGAAGACGATTATTTCCTGCTGTTCCCGCACTTTGTTGAAAAAAGTTTCCAGTCTGATTGGTAATCGTAAAAACTGGTGTTTTCTGAAGTTTGCTAACGATTTGGGCTTCAGGAAGAGCTTGGACTGCGGCGGGGGCGATTGTTAGCGATAAGCTAATTCCTAACATTGCCAACGAGAGAGTAGATAATAATTTGTGCATTATATAGCGATAATATTTTCAACCAAATAACTAAAACTTTGTTATTGGTGCTTTACAAGGTAGCCTTTTGTGGCTAGAGAGGAAACAAAGAAGGACGGAATAACTCGCACTGAGATTTAATCGATAAACATCAGGGACTGTTAGATTGTTCAGATTGTTTCCTCAATCTGGATAACCCGAAAAAACAGCGTTGGTAAATTATATTGTCGATCGAAAGTTGGTTGCTAGAGTAGAAAGTCATAGCCCAAAGCGGGAAAGCAAGAACAGACAGTAGTAACCTGCCTGCTTATAGCCTAGATGCTTTTATTTGATTAAGTGTGATTTACTCCCCGGGCAAGATTCGAACTTGCGACCAATCGATTAACAGTCGATCGCTCTACCACTGAGCTACCGAGGATTATATTTTGGTGTTGTTCACACCTTCTTTATAATATCACCATGTTTCTAAATTTGGCAAGTAGATTTTAAAACTTTTTTGCGATAAATTGAGAAAGTGCCATCGTTACTGGTTTTCACACCACTGTTATGGATTTAGTTGCTTTTGTCATTTTCTGTAACTGCTTAATCTCGATCGTCATTTTCGCCATCATGCTCTGGACAATTCGATTCCGCAGACAGGTAATCGGATTGACAAGTTTTTGCGATCGATGTTTTGACGAATGGAATCGGCTATACAGTGATGCTCTAGGCTCTGGGACAAGCATTGTGGCTAGTCGAACGCAAATTCAGCAGTTGAGCCAGATGTACCAGCAACAACTTGTCACTCTCGATCGAGTTCGCGCTCTACAATCGATGTTGGGGGTTGTAAGATTTTTGCTATTCAAACGACAGTGAGCCGTTTGCGAATATTACTTTACTCACATTTTGCACCAAAATATATGTCCAAAGATCGCTGAGGAGACTCACGCCAGATACCCGACTTCTGGCAAAAGTCGGGTATCCTAAACCTAAAGTCCTAATTGCGGATATCTGGCTTGTAAGTCTCGGATGGTGAAAACTGTCTCAAAGTGTAAACCTTGCGCAGCATAGAACTCAGCACCGCCTTGTTCGCGATCGACTAATGTTAGCACTCGATCGACAGTATAACCCGCAGCTCTGAGTCTTTCGACCGCTTTCATTGCCGATTGTCCGGTTGTCACTACATCTTCCAAAACGACTACTTTCGCACCTGGAGGGAGTGTTGCACCTTCGATATAAGCTTGGGTACCGTGTCCTTTGGCTTCTTTGCGGATGATTAACGCCGGAATAGATTTGCCTTCATAGACAGATACCACACTTACGCCAGCAACAATTGGATCTGCTCCGAGAGTCAATCCCGCAACGGCATCAGTATCAGCAGGTAGCATCGCCAGCAAAATTCGCGCAGTGGCTACAGCTCCCTCTGGGTGAAGGGTAACTTGTTTCCCATTGATATAATAGGTACTTTTCTGACCGGAAGATAGGACGAAATCTCCTTCCTTATAAGCTAACTGACACAGCAAGTCGAGTAGCTGTTGGCGTAAAGTAGTGAGATCGATCGTTGGATAAGAAATATTGCTTACAGGTGACTGCATAATTTAGGAACTAGGTGAGATATTACGGAAGAGAGAGAGTAATTTATTCTCCACCATCTACTATTCACTATCAACTATTCTCCTTGTCTTTGGAACGCTGTACCTAGGGCAGGCTAACGCCAACACGAACGGAGAGGGTATTGCTCTTGGCGTTAGCCTGCCCTAGGCACGGGCAAACGCGACTCTACCGCCAACAACTATCAACTTTTTTCTTCCTGATTCGATCTTCAATTGATTGAATAAGTAGAAACAAGCGATACAGAGGTTAAACCATGATTAAGTTACAAGTAATCAGTTCCGTAGTTTTAGCTGTTATTTCGGCTGGCTGTTTTGCATCCCAGGCAAACGCAGAAGCCCCAATGGAAACAGTTGCTGATGCTGTTACCAGGGCTATATTCAACAAGTCTGGAGATATTTATCGGAATACAGAAATCGATCGTCAAACAGCATTCTTGTTTGGGTTGAGCTATCCCGAACATGAGTATCTCAGCGATTCTCAGTCGGTGAATAAAATTTATAATGATGTGCTCCGTCAACGTGCCAGCAATCCAGTTCGTACCGTTGATTTACCAAATCCATTTACTGAATCTCTCTTGACTAGTCCTCCGAAGAATTAAGAGAGATGGGATGTGGGGGACTGGGGGACTGGGGGACTGGGGGACTATTAAAGATATTATTACTGTCAACTATCCGCAACTCTCAACTTATTTAACAAAGAACAGAGGTTGAAATCCCCATCTCAACAACCCAATTATCAATTATCAATTAGTTTAAGATTCATTTTTGCCCGAACAATCTTAATCTCCTCATAGCTATAGTCGTCACCTAGATGTGCTTTGATTGGGGTGAGACGTTCGGCTCCGATGGTATTAATTGCTTGCTCGATCGCGATCGTTTTTGCTGGTGATACAATTCGATCGATCGTTACTTCATAGCCACACTCCAATAATTTAAGTAAATGATCGAAGATCGTGCTTTCCCGCATCGATCTTTTTTCAGCGATTTCGGCTAGGCTCACACCCCGTTGATACAAGTCCAATGTTTCTAGATGGGTATGAGATACATCTGTTTTTCTGGCGCGAGGCGGCGGTAATGGTGGGGTAGGATCTGATTCAGTTTGGACAGACAAGCCAGATTCGGCTCTAAAGGCTCTAATTTCGCCTGTGAACATTTCGCCATACTGAGCAAGTTTCCGTGCCCCTACGCCGGATATTTGGGCGAATTGGGCGAGAGTTTGGGGTTGTTGTTGTGCCATCAGTCTCAGACTGGAATCGGCAAAGATGACATAAGGGGGAACTTTAGTCGCATCTGCATATTGTTTGCGGAGTTTTTGAAGGCGATTGTAGAGAGCTTGAATTTCGGCGGTATTGGTACTAATGTCGCTAATTTCGGCGATAACTTTGACAGGGGAGATGGCTATTTCTACTTTGCGCTGATTTTTGAGAATTTCCATGCTAGATGGATTGAGTGTCAAGACGGAATAACCGTCACTCGTTTCATCGACTAAACCTTGATGAATCAGGGATCTACCCAACATCCGCCATTCATCGACGGTGCGCTCTTTGCCTATCCCATAGGTGGAAAGGGTGTCATGTCCATTTTTCAAGACTCGATCGCTTTTAGATCCGCGCAAGACATCAATGGTGTAAGCTAATCCAAAGGTTTTCCCCCGTTGGCGTTCGTTGAAGCGATAAACGCAGGATAATAATTTTTGGGATTCGATCGTCCAGTCGGAAATCGGTCTAGGATATTTACAGTTATCGCAGTTATTGCAGTTACCAGGGAAGCTTTCGCCAAAGTAGCCTAATTGAATAATCCGGCGACATTCAGTGGCTTCGGCATAATTAATGACGCGGCGTAATTGTTGCTTGGCAATTAGCTGTTCTTCTTCGAGTGCTAATCCAGTTTCTCGATCGACTTTTTGAGCGATTAAATATTCGATCGTCTTAATATCACCCATCCCAAAGTATAGGGTACAATGAGCTGGTTCGCCATCTCGTCCGGCGCGTCCTGATTCTTGATAATAACCCTCAATATTGCGCGGTAGATCGTAGTGAATTACAAACCGCACATCGGGTTTATTAATTCCCATTCCAAAGGCGACTGTGGCGATCATTAATTGGACATCGTCGCGGATAAAGCTATTCTGATTATTAGTCCGCGTCTGACTATCTAGTCCGGCATGATAAGGTAAAGCTTTGATGCCATCATGTTGGAGCTTGCTTGTCAGTTCATCTACTTTCTTCCGACTCAAACAATAGATAATTCCCGATCCGGCTGCCTGTTTTACCTGTGCGAGTAATTCTTTATATGGAGTCGTGCTTTTGCGCCGGACTTCATAATATAAATTCGGACGATTAAAACTAGCAACGTGAACAGATGGATCCTTGAGATCTAGCTGCTTGATTATATCCTGGCGAACACGATCTGTCGCCGTCGCTGTCAAACCCAACCAGGGAACCTTGGGAAAATAGTGACGTAATTGTGATAACTTGCGATAATCAGGACGAAAATCATGACCCCATTCTGATACACAATGAGCCTCATCGATCGCAAAACCAGCAATCCCCACATCTTGATGTAAATCTACCAGAAAATTGCTAATAAACTCTTGATTCAACCGTTCGGGCGCAAGGTATAATAATTTAACCTCACCATTGTAAATAGCTGCTGCCCGCTCTCGTCTTTCTTCCGTCGAAATGCTACTATTTAAAAAAGTTGCGGGAATGCCATTATCTGCCAATTGCTGCACCTGATCTTGCATCAAGGCAATTAAAGGCGATACAACAATAGTCACACCCTGTTTTAGTAATGCTGGTAATTGAAAACATAGCGATTTACCACCACCCGTCGGCATGATCACTAATAAGTCGCGATTAGCTAAAGCCGTCGTAATAATCTCTCGTTGTCCCGATCGAAACTCATCATACCCAAAATAATGTTTTAATGCTTGTTCGAGGGTATCGAATTGGGTAGATTCGAGCATAGAAGAGGGGATAGGGACTAGGGGATAGAGAAAATAGGCTTTCTAGAGATTTCCGATTAGCCATGTGAGAGATTATACAGTAGACTTCAATTTTTTATCTATTGTCTTTGTTTCTGAACAGCTAAATCACCGATACTCACTAACAGCTATACCCTAATCCCCATCCCCTAATGAGAATGATACAAAAAATCATCCGCCTCAATCCCTGTCTGCTTGAGGATCTGACGGAGAGTGCCTTCAGGCATATCACCATTATGATTGGGAACCGTGGTATACTTGCCGCTACCGTCATTAAACCAGATTTCGTGGCTACCAGAAGCTTGACGATCGAGTGCAAATCCGTAGACTCGCAACACTTTCGCCACTTCACGATATCTGAAGCCAGATAACCTACCCATTCCACCTATCTAGTTAATACGAGAGAACAGTCAAATTCGTCCGCTAGCACCGGGAAATATTCGACAAATCGATTGCGCTCCGCCATTGCTGCGATTAGTTGCTTGGCGACATCTTGGGCAATTTCCAACGTTTCTGTCAGACTTGCTCCTTGAGCAATCAATCCAGGTAAAGCATCAGAAGTGGCTAAATAATAGCCTTCAGGCAGTTTCTCGATGTGTACGTTAATTAATCTTTCCACTGAATTACAATCGCGCAATTTTAAAGTTTTTGTAAAAGTTTGGATCGAAGTCAAGTAGTGTTACCCGAATAATATAGTCATGACTTAATTATCGCATATCTACCCAGACAGTAATAGTCAATAAATGTTGAAGTTGGTTTTATTTCAGTAACTTGGCGTACAGATTTTTGTACTGAGTATCCGATCTGTTACCTGGCTCGGCTTTCACTGAGGTGGAACCTAATAGTGTGGATAATTCTCCGATTAAATCCTGTTGTTCTTGGTGGAGAGCTTGTAATCGATCGATAATCCGTTCGATCTGCTCTGGTGGCGCAGTTGGTATCATACTAGATTCTACTTGTTGCACTCTAGAGTTATTGTGCCCAAATATTCGCTCGATCGATCTCCACATCAATTTAAAAATTGGCTGGAGCAGTTTAAATGGTGTTTTGAGTAGAAATATCCATATTTGCTCAAATCCTCGCCCAATCGCCTTAATTAACCCACTCAGAGCGAAGATTAGCAGCAGCAACAATCCTATTCCAGGGAGGGGATGGGATATCGCCCAAGCCAGATAGGGATGTGTGACCAACCAGTGCGTAAAATAGTTGGTGACTGCATGTTCGATCGATATATCCATTTAGGCTTTAGGCTTTAGGCTTTAGGCTTTAGGGAAAAAGGATAGATTTTCAATCCAAAATCCAAAATCCTCTATGCGTTAGTATTCGTACTAATCTGTTCGCTATCGAGATTGAATAATACCTGTAGGGTTTGGAGAGCTTTCCGGCGGGTGTCGATATCTTCTTGAGCGCGGAGCTGCAATAAGGGATCGTGGAGAATTTTGTTAATTATACCTTTGGTCAGGGCTTCGATCGCTTCTTGATGACGTTCGCCAAATTCAGAGCCTAGTCTAGATAAAGCTTTTTCCAATTCTTGCGTCCGAATGTTCTCCATTTTATCGCGCAAGCAGTTCATGGTGGGGACGGTTTCCAACAATTGCCACCAGGTATCAAAGTTACCGACTTCCTCGTCGAGGATACCTTCGGCTTCTTGCGCCATTTGTTGGCGGCGTTCTTGATTTTGAGCTACTACTGCTTTGAGATCGTCTACGTTGAAGGCTTTAATATTTGCGAGGGTATTTACGTCGCTATCGACGTTACGCGGTACAGAGATGTCAAAGATCATCAGGGAGTGATGCGGATCTAGGACTGCTGCTAGTTTCGCGGCATTTAATAATGGTTCTGTGGCTGATGTACTAGTAAAGACGATCGTTGATGTCGAAATCGCGGTCATCATATCACAAATCGGTTGCAATTGCAAGTCGATCTGCGTGAACATCTGTTTGAGTTCTTCGGCGCGTTTAGTCGATCGATTTAAAATGGTAATATCGGTAGAACCTTTGGAAATCAGATGTTGTACTAATAGTCTGGACATCTTACCAGCACCTAAAATTGCTACCCGATGATTGGCAAAGTTACCGACTTTCATGTGAGCTAATTCTACCGCAGCCGAGCTGATCGAAACTGCACCAGTACCAATACTAGTCTCGGTGCGGACTCGTTTTCCGGCTGTTAGAGCTTGTCTAAATAACCGATTCAGAATCGGTCCCATCCCTTGGTACTGTTGTCCTACTTTCTGGGTTTGTTTAACTTGGGCGAGGATTTGTCCTTCACCCAAAACCAGACTATCTAACCCGCCGGATACCCGCATCAAGTGCATCACAGCATCTTTATGGAGGAGAATAAATAAGTGTTGCTTGAGATCTTTGAGGGGGATCTTACTAAATTCTGCCAGAAATTGGATCGCATCTTGGACACCTCGATCGGCAGTTGGCGAGACAATATAAATTTCTAAGCGATTGCAAGTACTGAGAATCGTCGCTTCTTTGATGTGGGGATAATTGCAGAGGGTATGAATCGCTGCTTCCATCTGCGTATCGGGAACGCTGAGTTTTTCACGGATGTCTACAGGCGCGGTTTTGTGACTCAAACCGATAACAGCAATATTCATGTCTACTCCGCGTTCAAAAAAGTGAGGATCTTTAAAGTTTTGTTGTTTAAGTTACGGACATGTTCACCGTTGACAACGCACTATATGTAAATGCGATCAATGTTGTCGTAGTGGCAAAGTCTGGGCATTCTATCTAATTGCTGTCTATCTTGCGCTAATCTCTGAGACTTGTAAATGCTTTGTTATGGTTCTTCATGGGGAGTGCGTACACAATTTGAGTTGCTGCGTAGATTTGACCCACCCCGCCCTACGGGCACCCCTCCGAGGAGGGGATTTTCCACTCTAGCTTTTCTAGCTTTTCTAGCTCTTCTAGCTCTTCTAGCTCTTCTAGCCTAGTGCAGGCTAACAGTTTGAGGATTACCAGTCATGTGAATGGTATCGACAAAACGAGCGGTTTTGGATTGGCTGGAAATAACCAATGTGTGAGTACGTGCGCCACCTTTAAAGAAGCGAACGCCATCCATGATGTTACCGGAGGTGATGCCAGTACCAGCAAACAGAACGTTTTCGCCACAAGCGAGTTCTTCAGCAGTGTAGACTTTATCAGGATCGGTGATGCCCATCTCTAACAGACGAGCGATGTTAGCTTCTTTGCTTTCACCGATCAATCCAGTTTTGACGATCGCTGGATCGTAGATCAATTGTCCTTGGAAGTGAGCATCCAAGCAACGTAAGGCTGCTGCGGAAATTACGCCTTCAGGAGCTGCGCCGATACCCATGAGGGCATGGATATTGGTTCCAGCGAATCCACAGTTGATGGCTGCGCCAACGTCACCGTCGCTGATTAGGGCTACACGAGCACCAGCAGCGCGGATTTCGGCAATCAGATCGTTGTGACGTTCGCGTTTCATGACGACGACAACGATTTCATCGATCGGCAGATCGAGACATTCTGATAAGATTTTGAGGTTTTCAGTAGCAGATTTGTTGATATCTACTTTACCTTTAGCCGCAGGAGGCGCAGCGAGTTTCTTCATGTAGAAGTCAGGAGCTGCAAACAAACCACCTTTTTCGGAGATAGCGAGTACAGCCATCGAGCCAGGTTGTCCGTACGCACAAAGGTTGGTACCTTCGCAAGGATCGACAGCGATGTCGATTTCTACGAGTTCGTCAATGGTACACAAGTCAGCAGCATTTGGCTGAGAACAAATCCCAACTTCTTCGCCGATGTAGAGCATAGGCGCGTCATCGCGTTCGCCTTCTCCGATCACGATCCGTCCGCGCATATGGATTTTGTTCATCCGTTCGCGCATTGCTTCAACGGCAACACGATCGGCTTCATTCTTGTCGCCCTTACCCATCAAGCGTGCTGATGCGATCGCTGCTTGCTCAACTACTTCGATAATTTCTAAACTTAAGCTATTGTCCACTGCTAATTCGCTCCCAAAAGGGCTTTTTTATAGGGATTTCAGTCTCTAAGTCTACCAGAGTGAGGGGACACATAAGCGATGATCTGAATTTCGATCTGGCTGAAATTTGGAGGATCGATCGATTCTGCTCAGTATTTTTGCGGACATTTACTTATGGCAGAAATCCTGAATTACCCAAAGATCCGTGAATCTTCGGCTGTCTAATCCAATTTTAGTGAGTATTAATGGGGGTGTATGGGTCGAGAGTAGAGCTAGATGTAGTGTGCTCTCGTGGCTATCTACACTATTGTTTATCGATCGGGATGTCCTATGTCAAATGCTACTGGCCAAGAGCAAGAATATCTAGAGCTAATTAATCGGATGAGGGCTGAACCTCGTGACGAGCTGGATTTATTGCTAAAGTCCACAGATCCAACTACTCAAGCGAATATTGACAGTGCGCTAAAACAATTTGGGACGAATATCGACACAGTGAGAAGCCAATGGGGAAGTCTTACTTCAGCAGCACCATTAGCTTGGGCGAGTGAATTAAATGACTCAGCGGCTGCCCATAATCAATTGATGATTGCAGCTAACGTGCAGGCTCATACAGTCACGGGCGAAAAAGAGATTAAAGCACGACTAGCTGATGCCAAGTATTTCAAGGACGATCTTTCTGACTGGAAGGCTGTTGGCGAAAATATTTATGCGGCTACGCCGTCAGTTGAATTCAGCCATACTGGTTTGGCGATTGATTGGGGTGCAGACGATCTGACAACTCCAGATATCATCGAAGCTGTTGATGGCATTCAAAATCCGGCAGGACATCGCACTACTCTTGTGTCTTCGGATTTTCGGGAGGTGGGGATTTCTATTACTACAGAAAACGATCCGAATACCGCAAATGTCGGACCGTTAGTTGTTACGCAAGACTTTGGAGATCGTGCGGCATTGAATGGTAAAGCTTACATTTTAGGTGTAGCTTTTGACGATGCTAATAATGATAAGTGGTATCAGGATGGCGAAGGAATCTCTACTGTCCAAGTCAAAATCACTAATGTCGATAGTAAAACTACTCAAACTGTAAATGTTAGTGCGACTGGTGGCTATCAACAACTAGTCGATCCTGGTAACTATCAAGTTGAATTTATCCGCGATGGTGTAGTCGTACAAACAAGAACTACGTCTATTTCCCAGTCAAAGCCCCAAAATATCAAACTAGATTTGGTAAGCTCTAATCTAGTTTCAGATTTTCCGGTTCAGACAACTGTAGAGCCGCCTAATGTAATAGTAGAAAAACCATTTGTACCTGTGATAACTACAGATATGGTTAAGAGAACTGTATCAGATAATAATACTCAAATCAATGATTTAGTTATCCCAGTTCTGAATTTTGGCGATCATCTTCAAAATGGTGAACCAGAACATCATCTGTTTGATTTTAGCAAAGATTTTTCGCTAGCTGCTACCCCAGATCTGAAAGCAAAAACAATTACTGTTGATTTTGTGGAAGTTACGGCTGATGCTAGTTACCACAACTATGCTGGACTATATCGCGTTGATGATGCTACTGGCAAAATTGGCGATCTAAATCCTGGGGATGCGGGATATATGATCGCGGCATTGAAGCGGAGTAAAGAGGCTGGTAAAGATGTCGAATTTGATCGCAAAGGAACATCCACCAAGAGTCTTGAAGGTGGATATATCTATGCACCTTTTGTCGTCGCAGATGGTACTGTTGACCAAGTGCTAAATAGCAAAGATCCGGCAACAGCATCCCATGTCTACTTCAATTACGTCAAGGCTAATTCTGATGGATACAACCACATCAAATCTTTGGGTGCGAATAAATTTGGGTTTGAAGATACTTTTGGTGGTGGAGACCAAGATCATAATGATTTAATCTTTAAAGTAGATGCTAAAATTGCCTAGTAATTGGTGAATAGTCAATATAGATAGGGTGGGCAATTGCTCACCTTTATCAATTATCAATCAATTAATTCACCATCCTTGTTGTTCGACTAGTTCGATACAAAGTTGATTGATGGCTGGTAAATCTGGATGATGCGGAAGAATAGAAGTATCATAAGCTCGATCGAGTTCTGCAAACAAATTGTCAGCAATTTTGGTTACTTGCTCGTAGGTCAATTCACCATGTAAAATTGCTTTGAGTTGATCCGCATCGCCAGCATCCCGTCGATCGACATGTACCTCACTCGATCGTAATATTTCTAAGCCAGTACGTAATATTCTGATGCAGTGCATCGCATGTTTGAGATCGAAACCTGACTGTCTTTCCATCCCTGCGCGGGCAGGATTGCGATTAGTTTGCCAAGATTGGTAAGCATTCCATTCCCGCAGTGCATTTCGATATTGCTGACTTTTTTGGAGTAGTTTAATAAAGTCACCACGACTATTAGTCAAGTTTTGGGTGTATTCAAGTACATCTTCAGTGAGATGATGTTGTTTCAACAATCCTTTATAATCGATATCTCCAGTTAATAGTTGGTGCAGCTCTTGAGCTTCAGCTAAATACTCGATTTTACCGCGTATTAAACTATAGAGATATTCGAGGAAGGCGTGCAATTCTTCTTTGCTGAGTGGATGCTCGGCTATCAGCCCAAACTTTTCAGGAGTTGGTTGTTCCGTAGGTGGATTTAATAGCCATTTTCGATGAGATTCAATCTTTTTGATTTGGGCGAAAGCATAACCAGAATAGGTGTGTTTTACCCGCTTGCTGAGAAACATCTGACGATGTTGAATCAGATATTCACCAACTGCTGTTTTGACGGGATATTGTTTGAGCCAGAGTAATTCCAAGATATTGGGATTAGCTCCAGTCAATAGTTGAATAAACTTTTTTAGCTCATAAATAACTGTATCTTTTTCTCGATCGAGAAAATTAAAAATTCCCATTTCTGTATCCCAACCAGTATCTTTTTGCTCGATCCGATCGAGACCTAAATAAGCTGATTTTCCGGCAATAAATACGCCCCGATAATCGAGATCTGATTCGGGGCGACTCAAGCCATAACCATGACTACCAGCCAATCCGATTAAGATCGTGCGAGATTCGACTTCTAAGCGTTGCATTTTTGATGATGAAGATGTGGAGACTGTGAAACTGAAGGGGTACGATCGAGCGAGATGTGGGAATACTAAGTATAAGTAGATAGATTACCGCTTAGACCATTATCTGTAAACCCAACAGTGTGGCACAATAAATAGGTAGGTCTAGTATCTACATCCGCTGCTCATCTGATGTATTACCCATGCAGGATTCCCGCGAAATTGACTATTTTGGACAACGCATTCTTCAGATCGTCCAGCCGATAGCGGCTGGTGGAGATCGACGAGAAGTGCTAGCTCTTTTAGCACAATCTATAGCTGATAACTTTGCAGCCGATGGCTGCTGGGTAATGCAATACGTATCACCAGGTGTTGTTCGTCTTGCTGCTGCTGCTTGTGTCAACCATCGCGCCAATGCGATTTCCAATCAATTGACTACGCTCAGAATTCCCGCAGCGTCAACTCCCACTCAATGGAGAATGTCATTATTGCCTGACTATCAGGTAATGGTAGTAGAAACTCGCGATCGAGAACGAGTAACTGGCTGTCTGATCGTAGCCACGAAAGGAGTACAATGGTACCGAGAAACAAAATTAGTATTACAGATCGTTGCTGACTACGTTGGTACAGCTTTGATTGAAGAAGAACTTCAGGTGCAAGCTCAGATTTCCCAAATCTATCCCCAGCTTCACCATCACCTGACTCAAGCAATTGTTGAAAATCAGCAAGTAGATAAACTGTTTGAGATTGCCGTCTCTGATATGGTAGAGGCTCTACACCTCAAACGGGGATTAGTTTTGACACTCAAATCCAACGATCTATCTAAACAACAGCCCAACACGGTACCGCCAACAACTGCTCCAGCTCCAGAGGCACAATCATCGTCCCGACTGTTCAAAGACGATCGATTCAATAGTGTCACATCATCGTCAACACTAACCAAATCCGCTATTGGATCTGCCAAAACGAATACACAGGTGCAAATCGTCACGACGATTGACGCTCGCAAAGGCGATCTACCGATCTTACCATCGTCTTTTCGCTTAGAGGATTCGCACTTGTGCAAAACAGCACTAGCCAATGCACCCAATCCGACAATCTTCGATCGCAACAATCGCACGACAACAACTGATAAACTCATCTTTCAAGACGATCGATTACCGAGTATTGCGATGATCCCATTGATGGGAGCAACAAATCCAGATCGCCCAGCATCTGAGGCTTTGTGGGGTTGGTTGGTACTCCAAAACGATCGATCTCGGCATTGGCACCCAGTCGAATTAAATTTACTTCAGTGCCAGATTTATCAGATTGCCCTTGCTAGAATCCAAAATACCACCCTCAAACAGGCGCGAAATGCGATTGCTAGTCGGACAACCCAAGTCCAGACTAGTCTGCAAATTCAGGCGAAATTGCATGATGCTGGGCGCAAACGGATGGAGAAATTGCGGCAAGCAAATGAAATCAAAGATGAGTTCATCAGCACCATCAGCCATGAGTTGCGGACACCACTAACTAGCATGTCTCTAGCGATCAAGATGCTACGCCAAGTCGATGTAGATCCAGCTCGCCGTGAACAGTATCTAGATATCTTGGAAGATCAATGTCAACGGGAAATCAAACTAGTCAATGATCTGCTCAAACTCCAACAGTTGGAATCCAAACAGCTAGAATTTTGTCCCCAACGCATCACGCTCAATCAATTTGTCTCCGAGCAGGCGACATTTGTAGCCGATCGCTGGTTGGATAATAAATCGCTAGAACTATCACTCCATCTACCAAAAATCTCACCGGAGATCGAAACTGATGCGGATAGCCTCAAACATATCTTGGAAGAATTACTGGTAAATGCAGGTAAATTTGCCATTCCCAAGACAATGGTAGAAGTCTGGTTGACAGTTGACGCAGACGAGACAATCTTGAAGATTAGCAATCTCAGTAAGCCAATCGCCGCTGAAGATCTGCCCTATTTATTCGATCGATTCCGGCGGGGATCTGGTGTTACCCAACAAGCAATTGCAGGTACTGGTTTAGGTTTAGCCTTGGTTAAATCGATGGTAGATCACATTCAAGGCACAATCACCGTGACGAGCGATCCCGTAGCAGCCGGAATCGCCAAAACCACCTTCACTGTTGCCATCCCCACCACACTCGAACGTCATTAACTTGAGGAAGCCATCCGCCATGTCGAAATTCGGATCGCAACGGCAAATACCCCCAGTATTGCCCCCCTCGGTAGTGGCTACCATGCCGATTAAACCCGATCTTAAATTTCGCTGGCAAAGAGCTAAATACTCGCCTCAAGCTAGACAATTCGATATTTTTACCGCTGCAATTGGATTTGGTTTAAATCTGCTCCGAGATTTTCTCCTCCCCACAAAAAATCCCCGATATCACCGCCGTCAAGCTCAAAAATTAGTTAACACAACGATCGGATTAGGCCCAACTTTCATTAAGATTGGTCAATCTTTATCGACTAGAGTTGACTTTTTCCCCCCGATTTATACCGAAGCTCTGAGTCAATTACAAGATCGAGTACCTGCTTTTAGCGATCTAGAAGCAATTGGAATTATCGAAGCAGAGTTAGGTGCTTCGATCTCCACATTATTTGCCGAATTCGATCGAATTCCGATCGCCGCAGCTAGTCTAGGACAAGTACACAGAGCTAAATTACGTACTGGGGCTGAAGTCGTAATCAAAGTTCAACGTCCAGGTTTACGGCGATTATTTGAACTCGACTTTGAAGTAATCGAGAAATTATTATGGTGGATCGATCGAGTCTTACCAAAAAAGAGATCGATCGAACTCAGAGCTATTTATCAAGAATTTTTCACACTCCTATTCCAAGAAATAGACTATACCAACGAAGGGCAGAATGCCGATCGATTCCGTCGAAATTTTCAGGAAAATAAGTTAGTCATCGCGCCTGAAATATATTGGAAATATACAACTGGCAAGGTATTGACAATGAGTTATTTACCAGGAATCAAAATTGATGATAAGGCGACATTAGAAGCCTGTGGTTTTAATCCCAAACAAATCAATCAATTAGGCATCTGCTGCTATCTCAAACAACTACTAGTAGATGGCTTCTTTCAAGCAGATCCTCATCCTGGCAACATGGCAATCATGGCTGATGGTAGATTAGTCGTCTATGACTTTGGGATGATGGCAGAGCTAAAAAATATCTCTACCGACTTGATGATTGGGACATTCTGGGCTGTCATGAAAAAAGATGGTATTGCTGTCACTGACAATCTGATTGAGATGGGTTTAATCGAACAAGTAGATGATATGCGTCCGATTAGAAGAGTGATTGAATTCCTCGTCGAACGCTTTACTGACAAACCAGTAGATCTCAAAGAATTCGAGAAAATCAAGAGTGAAATCACCTCGCTTTTTGTTCAGCAACCATTTCAGATGTCCCCAGAAATGAGCTTTATTCTCAAAGCTTTATCAACGCTCGATGGTATCGCCAGAACACTAGATCCTAACTATAACTTAGTCGTTGCTGCTCAACCTTTTATCAAAAGTGTCGCCATCGCCGAACGTGGTAATATTGTCGGCAAACTGAGTAGACAGGCGGCTAATTACCTCAAGCACAAATTAACTCAACCTAATGCTAGCAAACTATTAATTCGCAAATTAGAGCAACAATTAGAACAAAAAGAACTAGAATTATCGATCCAATCTCGTACAGCCGATCGATCAATTAAACGTTTATATTTAGTAATTCACAATCTCGGCTATTTATGCCTGACTGGATTGAGTACAATTTCAGCTATTCTACTAACTTCAACTTATCCAACTTGGTCTTTATATTTATTTGGATTAGCTAGTTTAGGTGGATTAATTTGGCTAATATCTTTGTTAAATTTGGCAATTAAAGCCAGAAAAATATAATATGTAGAAACGATGGATTTGGATGGGTTGATTTATACCAGCGAGTTTATTGATGATCCAAAATATTAGAACAAAACCCGCCCAAACCCACATCTTCCTCCAAATAGTTTCTCTACAGCGATAGATCGATCTACCCACATTTATCCAGAACAGAACAGGTACCTAGAATATTACGCTATATCCCCGACTTATCGGGGAAGTCGGGGATATTTCCTAATCAAATAAATTACTAACTATTGAATTGATCGGCGCGATAGATCCCTTGAGTTCCATCATTGAATTCGAGAGAAAAAGCAAGTTGTCCTTGATTATTAAAGCCTTCATTGTTATAAAAGAACAAGTCTTTAACTGTTTTGTCGGCACTACCAATTTTAATTGTATCTCCAACCGCAACTACCTTGTCTATTTCTAGACTTCCGCCACGACTCCGGTGAGCTGTAAATACACCTAAGACAGGATCGCTTACAACGCCTAATGGATCGAAGGTTGCCGAAAAAGCAATTGTGTTTTTATCGTTGATATCAACAAATCCAAATCTGAAGAATTTATCGACATCATCATATCCATCCTTGCCATAATGGTCATTATTATCAATAATAGTTGTTGTTTTACCATGCTCATACAAATTGATTCCACGCGCAGGCGCATTAACATTATTAAGACTATCCCCTCGAAAAATATAGGCAACATTACCATCTTTATTAATATCTGGAGATCCATTAAAGGAAAGATATTTGCCCGTATTATCAACAACTGTCTTAAGTTCGCCCGAATCACCGGACTTCAGATAAATACCCCGCACATTACCAGGCATAAAGTCTGGGGGGATTTGACTGTATTCAGCGGCTCCTGTCGCTAATTTTTTGTCGAGTATCCCCGAAAAGACAATATCTCCTTCTTTGTTAATCGAAGGAGCTACATCTCCTTCAAAGGGAGTTCCTAGTAGATTGGCAAATTTGAGATTTCCAAATGTTCCAACGGTATCTGCAATTCGTTTGACTTTTCTATTCTCATTACCAACAAATAACCCCGAATTATTATCTGTTAGCCCCGCGAGAAAAGCCACCTGTCCCCGATTATTGATCGCTGGATCTGATAAAAAGCTGGTGAATTTTTCAGATCTGTTAACATCAGTTAGTACCTGATCTTTGGCAGCTATTACCGTAGGTGAAGAGGAGTATTTAGAACGAAGGTAAATTCCAGGATTGCCGCCTTTTTCTCCGTAAAAAGCAACCTGCCCATTATCGTTAATTGTCGAAAATCCTAGCTTGGAAAAATCTGGTGTCGTCGCGACTGTGGACAACGGGTTTCCGGTATAAATTCCTGAACCACCGCTATCGAGTAAAGCTTGCCAAGTAACCGTACCAGCATTATTAATAGCTGGCGCACCCTCAAAAAATGAGCTGAAGACACCATTAGAATTCGCAATTTCAGTCACAGTGTAAGACATGATTTCTACTCCCAATAAATTATTTGGATGATAATCAGAAGCACCTATGATGTAATATATTATACAATAAAAAATATAGCAATTAGCAGATTGACTAATACCAATGTTAAGTATTTGCAACAATTGGTAGCGATCGAGTGGTGTCTCAGGCTATTAATATTGATTCATTCGAGTAGTTTCTACGCCTAGACTGATGGATTTGATGTTACTAATTTTGGACACCAAATAACCGCTCTAAAGCGATCGATTGCGCCGCTGCCATTTGTCCATAACAGAACACCACAGGTACCTCTGGTGGTAAAAGGGGTGCGAAATCTGCCATTAAGTAAGGACTACCATAAATCACTAATCCCTGTAATTGTCCATTAGCTAATAATTGTTCGAGCAACTTTTTCGCCACGGCAGTAATTCCTAATCCGCCTGAAAATGGACTGGTACGAATAAACAACTGAAGAAGAACTGATTCTTCTGGTGCAATAGTAATTGTGGGGCTATGGCGGTTAATTAACTGCAATGTATAGCCGAGTTTGGTGGGGATGGTAACAGCGGGAGTGCTCCGACAGAGGAAGGTAGAATCGAGGATTTCTTCGAGAGCGATAATATTCTTACCAGCAGTTGATCTGAGCGGTAAATTGCCCTGAGCAACGATCGAATCTTGTAACATTCCCGCCGCAACAGCCATCGATGTTGGTGCGGCGAGTGTCATCAACGCAGGGGGTTGAATATTAACTGGCGACTGATTCAGCTTTACCCCATCCCACTCTTGAAATAACTTCTGTTTCGATCGCCAAATCCGCCCTACACTAGCTTTAATTCGCTCCGCACTAATCAGCCCCGACTCCACCGCCTGACAGACAGCCTGAATTGCAATGGCTGGATCTACAGGCATCAAAATAAGATCCGAACCAGCCGAAACCGCCATTACAGGCGCATCATCCGCCCCATATCGATCAGCAATCGCCCCCATTACCAGCGCATCGGTACTAATTAACCCCTCAAACCCTAAATTATGTCGTAATTCCTCAGTTAAAATCCGTGGTGACAGCGTCGCAGGGGTTTCGGGA
Source organism: Chamaesiphon sp. 336R_metabinner_41 (assembly GCA_025359915.1). Classification (GTDB taxonomy): domain Bacteria; phylum Cyanobacteriota; class Cyanobacteriia; order Cyanobacteriales; family Chamaesiphonaceae; genus Chamaesiphon. The sequence goes on from JANYDE010000045.1 coordinate 50,549, forward strand.
TCCAGCGCGGAAATGACTAAATGGGCACTCATGATACTATCTACCCCCGCCTGAATTGCCGCACGGAAAGGGGGGAACTCGATCGACTCCAATCGCTCGCGATCGTGGGGAATTACGGGCAATGTCCAGTGTGAATCCACACTTGTATCCCCATGACCAGGAAAATGTTTAGCACAGGTTAAAACCCGATATTCCGCCGCTCCTTGAATATATGCAGCCGCCAACTTACTGACAATTTCAGGAGTCTCCCCAAACGATCGAATGTTAATCACCGGATTAGCGGGGTTATTATTGACATCGACGACTGGAGCCAAAATCCAATTTATCCCCACTGCTAGAGCTTCCTGGGCAGTAATCGCGCCCATTTTACGAGCATACTCGATCGCCTTTGGTAAATCTGTTTGGGCGATCGCATTTAGAGCCATCGGCGGCGCGAACCAGGTGCCACCCGTAAATCTTTGCCCTACTCCTTCCTCAATATCAGCCGCAATCATCAAGGGATAAGTCGCCCATGCTTGCAACTGCTGGATTCGCAAACTTAATTCGCCCCCATTTCCACCCCAGAATATTACCCCACCCACACCGAGATCGCTAATCCAGTGTTTGAGCGTGGCTCGATCGCATTCTCCAAATTCAGGATACTGGATCTGATGGTCGAATAAATGACTAGATGCTCTGACAACCACCATTTGGGCGACTTGTTGAGCGAGAGTTAGTTTGTCTAAATCGGGGAATTGCATGGGATCTGGTGAGGGAAAGAATATGTTTCGTTGAGTTGCTGCGGAGATCTTTACCCCACCCCAGCCCTCCCCTTATAAAGGGGAGGGAGTAAAGCCCCCTTTACAAGGGGGTTGGGGGGTAAAAGCTTCAAACGAAGCTAAATAACTCTGAGTGTGTTCACTTTCAACTTTCAACTTTCAACTTTCAACTCCTCGATGGATTTACTCCGCTCCTTACCCATTGGTTTATATTTAGAGCAGCCAATCACTTGGCTGCATCGCCTCGATCCTAGAGTCAAACTCGGCTGGTTATTGAGCTTTTTGTTAGCTCCGATCCTGGCTAGTTCGATGTGGAAATTGAGCTTAGTCGCGCTGCTAATCATCATTAGTATCTTGGCTGGTATCCCTTGGCGGGCACTGAAGCAGCAGATGGGTTTGTTGTTGCTGGCTGGTGGTGCAATTTTTCTCGTGGGTATCTTCTCCCCAGATAGTATCAATGTCAGCCACCAACTTCGCTCACCCGCAGATGTTGGTGTCGAGATCGCCCAGCCCTATCAATATATATTATTCAAAATTGATACTGGCGCGCTCCATCTCAAAATTACGAGAAAATCGATCGATAATGCCATCTATGCGAGTAGTCTGATCTTTACCTTGATGTACAGTACTACTGTCTATCTACTCACTACTTCTCCAGAAGAAATTACAACTGGATTAGACAGTTTGATGTCACCCCTGCGCCGTTATAATATTCCGGTAACAGAAATTACGCTTACACTGACGCTAGCTCTAAGATTTATTCCATTGGTATTGGAAGAAATTCAAAATTTAGTACGATCGATCTATACTCGCGCGATCGATTGGCAAAAATTAGGACTCAAAAATAGTGCTAAAGTTTGGTTAACTGTTTCAGAAAAGCTCTTAGAAAATTTGTTGAGTAGAGCCGAACAAATCGCGATCGCGATGCAAGTACGTGGTTTCACTACTCCCAACACTCACAAAGTTGAATGGCACCAATTGAAGTTAGGTAAAACTGACCTTGTAGCAATAATATTTTTATTCATATTCTGGGCTGCTAGATTTATTGTCGGTCGTCAATTTGTGTGAAAATAATTAAAAGGACTGTAGGGGCGGGTTTATGCTGGAAATTTCTGTAGCCTATCAACAACAATAAAACAAACCCGCCCAACCCCACAAATAACGCTGGGTTGGGCGGGTTTAAAGGAAATATCTAGTGTTGTTTTAATCGATAATATAAACCCGCCCTTACAGATCTTGTATTTATCTATTCCTCTCAAAAATCGAACTGGCTCAGAAATATTCGATCGATTATTTAGACATGAGAGCATTGCAACTTTATTAGAAAGTCCAGTCAATAATTCTGTCCAATCTGAATTGACACGGTATTCAATTTGTGCTGGATCACCTCAAATTATTCACCAGCAACCACAGATTTTCACTCCAGCAGTCGGACATATTTTAGATTGTTTACGCGGCTTATTATCGACTGCAACTAATCAAGAAACATCAGATTTACCAGCACATCTGCCCTTTACAGGTGGCTGGTTGGGCTGGTTAGGTTACGAACTCGCATGGGAAATAGAACAACTACCCGATCGTCAACTAGATCCCTTACCATTTCCGGTCGCTTATTGGTATGCTCCTGATACTTTTGCTATTTTAGATCACTGGGAACAAGTATTATATTTGTCAGCATCAACAACCGCCAAATTAGATAATTTAATCATCAAATTAGAGAATAATCTGCCATCTGAGCTAGCAATAGATGCTGACATTCCGATTTCGCAAGTACCCTCTACTTCATTAGATCTAGGCGAAGACAATCTGCGGTTTTTTACTTCTGAAGCTGAATACCGACAGGCAATTCTCCAGGCACAACAATATATTCAAGCAGGGGATATTTTTCAAGCTAATTTATCCCTCCGGTTTACCACCCAAACCAATCTTGAGAGTTGGCAAATCTATCAAAGATTGCAACAAATTAACCCTTCTCCGTTTGCCAGTTATTGGCAAACTCCTTGGGGCGCGATGATTAGTTGCTCTCCCGAACGACTAGTTCAATTGCAACAACAGCAAGCTACAACTCGCCCGATCGCCGGGACGAGAAAACGCGGTCAAAATCAAGCGCAAGATGCACAATTAGCCGAAGAATTATTGACGAATGATAAAGAAATTGCCGAGCATATTATGCTAGTCGATCTCGAACGTAACGATCTCGGGCGTGTCTGTCGCTGGGGAAGTGTCCAAGTCGATGAATTACTATCGATCGAGCGATATAGTCATGTCATGCATCTAGTCAGTAATGTTACAGGAGAATTGGCTCCTCAGTTTGACTCGATCGATCTAATTCGCGCCATGTTTCCTGGCGGAACGATCACCGGATGCCCTAAAGTGAGATGTATGGAAATTATCGCCAAACTAGAGCCTTTGCCCCGCAATCTCTTTTATGGTTCCTGCGGTTATCTGGACCAGCGCGGTCATCTAGATTTGAATATTTTGATTCGGACATTGCTGTATCATGAAGGCACAGTATGGGGACAAGTCGGTGCAGGTATTGTCGCTGATAGTCATCCTCAACAGGAGTGGCGAGAATCTCTTCAGAAAGCTGCTGCTCAAATCACCGCACTGGGTATTATAAATTAGGGGTTAAGCTTTAGGCTTTAGGCTTTAGGCTTTAGGCTTTAGGCTTTAGGCTTTAGGCTTTAGGCTTTAGGCTTTAGGCTTTAGGCTTTAGCAAA
>JANYDE010000069.1 GCA_025359915.1 Chamaesiphon sp. 336R_metabinner_41
TCTGACTGGGGGCGGGATCTGTTTGCTGATGTTCGGTCAATTGTCAATACTGGCAAACGACAAGGTTTATCCGCTTTTGAATCCATTCTTAATGCCTTAAACCCCTTGGAATCCTTGTTTCCTCTGAGTTGAGCAATTACAAATAAAGTTACACTAGCTGATTCATGCAATCAATATCCTCACACTAAAAACAAGTAGATAAATTCATTTTCTACCTATAAGGATTTTAGAATTCCAGTAAAATAATTTAGGATTTTGCAACTCAACTTAATCGAGAATGTTGTTTTGTCCAGCTTCTTCAAGCCACTTTTTCACAGTTCCATTCCTCGCGGTAGAAACCTGAGGACGATTTGATTCCTTAGCTGCTTTATTCCAATCTTCTGCCTCAATTGCTTTTTTAAAATTTGGAAATTTGAGCACCAAGCCTTCAGTTCCCAAGTTAAAAGCCATATCTAGCAAAGCAAACCTTGCGGTTAAAGGGTAGCTGTTAAATTTAGGAAATTTAAGTACTAGCTGACTTTTGAACTCCTCAATACGGGTGTCCAAAAGATTGTTAATCAAATCTATTGGAAGATCTAGCTTAGTAAATGGTTTGTATTTAGCAGCTATTTGTCCTTTGGGTTGTCTTTTTACAGATTCAAAATCAGCTTTAATCTCATCCTTAGTAGCTAGTTGGTTAGTAAGACGATTAACAAAAGAAAGTTTCTGAGATTCCGCGACATTAGATAACTTATTACCAACACCAACTGTCACATATCCCTCGGTATCTAGATACATATGAGAGATCTCATTTTCACTGATTTTAATTTCTTTCTTGAAGTCATCCCATGTTGCCATAGCATATTATCCTTGTGATGTAAATTTTCACATTCTAGAGAGAAATACAGATCTGTGATACAATTCGTGGTGAAAAAATCACGGTGAAAGCCTGTAAATAACCTTACCAAGCTAGCTATTAAACATGTAGCAAATTGATATCAACTATCAACTAACTCAATAACTATCTGTTGGATTGACTAATCTCAGTAACTTCTGCTTGATTTGATTGTCAAACACTTCCCATTTCATCTTAGAAAATTCAGAATTGTCATTAAACCCACATAAGAACCCGACTGGAATCTCAAATCCGCCAGCAGTGAATCTACCGCCACCGAAGAAACGTCCCTCACTATTTTTCCCGAATGCTTCCTTGATGAATTCATCAGGATCGAGGGTTAATTTGGACGTGCGGAGCGATCCAATCACTAATTCGACTTCATCATCCTCATCGCGAACGATGCCGTATACAACCGCCGTATGGACGTTTTCCTCTGTCACGAGAAAATCCGCCGCTTGGGGAATCGCATCTCTGTCTTCATAGCGCAGATAGCCCACTCCGGCAATCGAGAAATTATTTTGCACAACACGATTGGTGAGCGAGCGTTGGATCACCTCCATTACTCGTTTCGATCGATATACTTGCAGGATAGCATTGAGCAATTGAGCATCATAAAAGCGGCTGAGATATCCCGCCGCCAAAAAGTCCTCTTCTTGCGCCTGCATCAAGCGATTGGTATCAGAGCGTAAGCCATGCATCAGTGCGGTAGCACATTTAACATGTTCGGCAATGCTGCTGTCGAGTTTGAGCAATCCAGCTTGCAGATATTGAGTCAGAATTGTAGCTGTAGCACGGGTTGAGGGGCGAATATCTACAAATTCAGCATTGAGATCTTCTTGGAGACTATGATGATCGATAATTACGGTAATCGGAATACCAGCTTTGCGAACAATATCTAATAATTGACAGGTGGTACCTTGGTTATCGATCAGTACACACCCTTGATAATGAGCTAAATCTTTGTCTTTGAGATTTGCACCAGAAATCTTCTTCGTCGGTAATCCCGTCAGTTTGACGAGAGCGATATTTTCTTGGTGACTGAGGGCACCTGCATAGACCAAATCGCAAGTAATGTTATACTGCTTGGCAATAAGTTGGTATGCCCAGGCTCCAGAGAGCGCGTCAGGATCGGGAAAGTCTTGTAACAAGACGATCTGGCGATCCCCACGATGTCGTTCTAGTGTCGCTTTGAGTGCGGCTACGCGAATATCCTCTGAGGGCAGATCGTACCGATACTCCAAGGAAGCAACTCCGTTAATTACTGGTACGGCAATCTGTGCAGGGATAGATATCGCTTGGCCATGCTCACGATCTAGTCTAACTTCTGCATGTTCGTCATCTGAATCTGTTGGCGTTGTCATTTCGAGCATTCCACGCATAGAACTGGTATCCATGTTTGAAGCTTTACCGTTGAGAGGCTTAATCGAATTTGAAGACATCTATTATCACACAAGGTAGTGCAGGAAACGGGAAGTCCTAGCACTTTTTGTGTTGCTCGGTACGACAATCTCCCGTGGGTATAATATCCCTGATAAACCATCATAAACAACTGCGATCGGATTGGCAATTAGCGATTTTACTTAACCCTAGATACTATTCATCACTATCTTTTACTACCAACAGTTCTAGTCATTTAGTAGCTTCCTTTAGAAATTGCTAATTTCAGCATTTAACCGCGTCAGTATCTAAATCGAGGAATGTAACATAAGACACTGATTACGCTTACAATCTCTGTAACAAGTTTAATCCGTGTGTGTCAGTTCCACATGTATGCAACAAATTGTAACTCCTGCCCAATCGTTTGATTGTTTCTGTCTGTTCAAAACTAGGAATCCAGGGATTGGGATTGTTGTATGCATAATAAGTCTCTACGCCATCAATTCCCAATGATACGGCCGTAGGAATCAACTCTTCAGGCGATCGACGATACCGAGATGGATGCGCTAATACAATGATCGCACCAGCTTTGTGGAGTGCGGCAATTACCCGTTCGGCACGGGCATCGACACCTCTGGGTTCGCGTCCGGTCAGATATGGGGCTAAACTCGGCTCTAAGGGGTTGAACCCATAGCCGAGAATGTGAACATCGACAGGGGGAAGATATGCGGTGATTTCTATTCCCGTCCACAGGTGAATAGAGTCTATTGATTGCTGTTCCAACCATTGAGCTGCACGATAGTAGCCTTCAACACTGTGATGATCGGTGATCGCCATTCCCTGCAATCCAATCTCCACGGCTTGTGTCATCAGATCTTCTGGGATGAGTTTCCCGTCAGAGCAATTGGTATGCATGTGGAAGTTATAATGCTTCGGACAACTATCAGCCTGAATGTTGGTGAATACTTGGCGCAATAAGGTTGTGTTTTGGGCTGAGTTCTGGTTCTTCATAGCTTTGGGTATGCAAGTCTATCTTTTAAGATTACCTCAATCGTTGTAAAACTTTATGAGAATAGGGGCTAGTACTCTCTCAGGATTTGAAAGGTCGTGAGTAGTATCTTCTTTATTGTAGCCGTCTACAGCCGATAGCGCGATTCTCCAAAGGAGAGGCTATTGCTCTTGGCGTTAGGCTGCCGTAGGCACGGGCAAACGCTCCGCTACCGCCAACGATCCTTCGCAATGAGGATAGGCATTAACGCCACATATATTGTTTCTGATAAAAGTGTGTCGATTTTCGATCCATTATCAAAAAGTTTAATGATATTTTAAGATTTCTCACAGATTTGAACGATCCCCAGATTGCTAATTTATGATATATGAGTGCCCAAAATCTGGACACAAGCGAAAAGTGTGGTCTTGGGGTTCCCCCTGCGAGAGCACTTTTTCAAGACAGATCCAAGCAAGTTCTTTTAGCCATCAGGCGGGTGAGGTTACGATCGTGTCATCAAAACTACTGCGTTCTTTATCTCTGGCGGTGCTATTGAGTTTCTTCGCACCCATGCTGTTGATGTCTGGCTCTCTAGCTAGTACTTGGTTATTGACTTGCATTCCTGGCTTAGGCTCGATCGGTCAAATTCCTACTAATATGTTGTTAGACTTTCTTGACACCTTCGGCGGTGGCTGCGCCATTCAGGGCATGTTAACTATCGGCTTAGTCTGCGGCTTCGTCGGCGCACTCTTTGATATCTATGTCTTTTATAGCTTTCGGATGCAGAAGGGAAATTAAGTTTGGTGGTTTAGTGGTTTAGTTTTTAGCAGGATCTCCAATCTGTCTTGAAAAGGTACTCTCGCATGGGAAACCCCAAGACCGCACTTTTCGCTCCCATCTCCCATCTCTTCTACAATAGAGACATAACTTTACAAAGGGCGATCGCATGGCGGGGGACTTTAGAGAATTTTTAGACGTGCTCGAAAAACGGGGACAACTGCGACGGATTAAGACGCAGGTAAACTCGGACTTAGAAATTGCTGAAATCGCCAATCGGATGTTGGAATGTGGCGGCCCAGGGTTATTATTTGAGAATGTCAAAGGTGCGAAATATCCGGTAGCCGTGAATATCATGGGCACAGTAGAACGGATCTGCTGGGCGATGAATATGGAGCAACCCGAAGAATTAGAAGGTTTGGGGCGTAAATTGGCGATGCTCCAGCAACCCAAACCGCCGAAGAAGATCTCGCAAGCCGTAGAGTTTGGCAAAGTATTATTTGATGTCCTCAAGGCGAAAACCAGTCGAGATTACTTCCCACCCTGTCAACAGGTAGTTGTGAAGGGAGATGACCTAGACTTAAATAGTCTGCCTTTAATCCGTCCTTATGCAGGCGATGCTGGGAAGATTGTCACCTTGGGATTGGTGATTACCAAAGATTGTGAAACGGGTACGCCGAATGTTGGGGTATATCGGCTTCAGTTGCAGTCTAATAATACGATGACGGTGCAGTGGTTATCGGTACGGGGTGGAGCACGTCATTTGCGGAAAGCCGCCGAGCATGGTAAAAAATTAGAAATTGCGATCGCTTTAGGGGTACATCCCCTGATTATCATGGCAGCAGCTACGCCGATTCCGATGGATTTATCGGAGTGGTTATTTGCAGGTATCTATGGTGGGAAGGGCGTAAAATTAGCGAAGTGTAAAACGATCGATCTGGAAGTACCTGCGGACTCAGAATTTGTGCTCGAAGGCACGATTACACCTGGGGAGGAGATGATTGATGGGCCATTTGGCGATCATATGGGTTACTATAACCAGTCCAAATCATGCCCATTGATTCGATTCAATTGCATGACTCATCGCAAAGATCCGATTTATCTTACCACCTTTAGCGGTCGTCCACCCAAAGAAGAAGCGATGATGGCGATCGCGCTCAACCGGATTTATACACCAATTCTCCGCCAACAGGTACCAGAAATTGTAGACTTCTTCCTTCCAATGGAAGCATTGAGCTATAAAGCGGCGATTATCTCGATCGATAAAGCGTATCCTGGACAAGCTAGACGAGCAGCCTTAGCCTTCTGGAGTGCTTTACCCCAATTTACCTATACTAAATTCGTGATCATCGTAGATAAGGATATCAATATCCGCGACCCGCGCCAAGTTGTCTGGGCGATTAGCTCCAAAGTCGATCCTCAGCGGGATGTATTTATTATCCCCGATACCCCATTTGATAAACTCGACTTTGCTACCCCGAAGGTGGGTTTAGGCAGTCGGATGGGCATCGATGCGACTACCAAGGTTTATCCCGAAACCGATGATGTCTGGGGCGAACAATTGGAATCCGATCCTGATATGGCGGCGTTGGTAGACAGACGTTGGGCTGAGTATGGGTTAGCAGATATTAATCTAGATGAAGTCAATGCTAATTTGTTTGGTTATGATATGCATTAATCAGCGAACTATTCTTTACCTGCGACTAAAGTCGCTTGAGTTACATAGCAATTGCCAAGGCGGTTAGGACAGATCAGATCCCCGACTTCTCCGAGAAGTCGGGGATTTAGCTTCACAAACGTGCTAGCATTCTTGGCGACTGCTATAAGTAGCTTTTTGATCTTTGAATCCCCCCGTCTCCCCGTCTCCCGATTTATTATTAATTGACTCGCCGCGATATTTCATGAGTCATCAGATCGTATGCCATTTTGGTATTGGGAAAAATCGCTCTTGCAGCTTGTAATAAATTGTCCAAACCGATCGCATTTCCAGGCGCGTAACGGGGACTAAAATGAGTTAGAATCAGTTCCTTCGCTCCTGCTCCTAGAGCCACTTGAGCAGCCATTGTCGAAGTCGAATGCAGCCTATCAAATGCCATGTCTGCATCTTGATGAGCAAATGTCGATTCATGAATCAAGACATCCGCATCTTCAGCTAATTCGACAGAGTTGTCGCAATAAACTGTGTCCGTACAATAGACGAACTTTCTGCCGATTTCCGTCTCTCCACACAAATCTTGACCATTAATAATTCTACCGTCAGGTAACGTTACGATCTCACCATTCTTTAGCTTGCCATAAATCGGCCCAGACGGAATTCCCAATTGCTTCGCTTTTTCTAGGTCAAATTTACCAGATCGATCGGTTTCACTGACACGATAGCCGTATGCTGGCACTTTATGCTTGAGTGGGATACAAGTTACAGTAAAATCAGCTTCACGATGAACGATACCAGGCTCGATCGTGTGTACCTTAATCGGGTAATTTAGATGAGTGTAGGAGTACTTTTGACAAGCACGAAGATATTCCTCCAATCCCTTAGGACCATAAATATCAATTCGATCTGGGCTACCCGCCATCCCGTATGTCGCCAACAACCCAATCAATCCAAAAATATGATCGCCATGTAAATGTGTGACAAAAATTCGCCGAATCTGACTGATTTTGACATCACAGCGTAATAATTGATGTTGGGTGGCTTCACCGCAATCAAATAGCCACACTTCTGCCCGCTGTGGAAGATTGAGTGCGATACTAGAAACATTGCGTGCCCTAGTGGGGACACCTGACGATGTGCCGAGGAAGGTAATTTGCACAGGAAGGGGGGAGGGGGAGTTCGGAGCTGGAAGCGAGAAAATTCTCACTGTATCTCAAAAAAGTAGAGAGTGGTGTAGATTGCTCTATCTTTGAATTAGTATTTAATTATAGAGGATGATACTTACGTTTAAGCTTTTTATCTCCCCCCTCCGCCCTCCGAACGCCCCCCTTTATGAAGATAAATCCTGGTAACATTAACGAAGAGCCAAGAATCGAGCTAGTACCGCTGATTGATGTGATCTTTTGCATTTTGACATTTTTCTTATTAGCAGGGCTACAGGTAGCTAGACAGCAGGCAATCAACGTAGATATTCCCAAGGCTAGCAGTGGTGCGCCAGCGGCAAGAGAATTGCTGATGGTAAGTCTCAATGATGCTGGACAACTATTTCTCGAACAGCAGCCGATGTTAGTGCCAGGGCAATTAATCGAAGCTGTCAAACAGTATCGTCAAGCGCGTCCGAATAGCTCGATCGTCTTATATGCGTCTAAACAAGTCAGCTACAATAAAGTTGTCGAAGTCCTCGATGCCCTCAGAGGTGTTGCTGGAGATCGAGTAGCATTAGCAACTCTACCCTCAAATACTGCCGCGCCTACGCCCCCAATCCTCAATAATCCCCCTGGTTATAGCAATCCCGATAGTCCCGCCCCAACCGTAAATCCCTACAATCCTCAAGGCGTAATTCCTAGTGTTCCTCAACCGAACAATGGGTTAGTCAATCCCGTGCCAGGTTCATTCGGACAGCCTGTCCCAGTCAATCCTGCTCCGCTGACACAGCCAGTTCCAGTGCCAGCTCCAGTTCCTACCGTGGTTCCAAGCAAATCACCGTGAACTACCCGCCCTCAACTGGAGTACCAGTATGAGGGGGGCTTCCAGCTTCGAGGGGAATCGCATCTGACAAGACCGAAATCTTTCCAGGTTGACTTACATTCCCTCCACTGGCAGCAGCACTAGTTCCTAATGCCTGTTTTGTCTCGCTTATATGCGGAGGAAACCTCCGCACATCGAGCCGCAAAAACCGCAAGGCTTCATCTCTGATGTTTTTTGCCGCATTGATGTCTCGATCGTTACGACCATGACACTTGGGGCAATCCCAATGACGCACGTTCAAGGGCATTTCCGATACTTTGTGGAGACAATTATTGCAAGTCTTGGAGCTAGGGAAAAAGCGATCTATCTCGATGTAGATTTTGCCTAACTTCTCAGCTTTGTACTGGAGCATTGTTCCAAACATTCCCCATCCAGCATCGCTAATAGCTTTAGCTAGACAGTGATTGCGTACCATGCCTTTGACGTTCAGATTTTCTACTGCAATGACTTGGTTTTTGTCTACTATCTTGCGGGATAGTTTGTGCAGAAAATCTTCGCGTACTCTTTTTATCTTTGAATGAACTCTGGCGACTAATCTTTTAGCTTTATCTCTGGTGCTACTTCCCTTCTGCTTGCGACTGAGTTTTTGCTGTTTACGCCTTAGGTTGCGACTATGTTGACAGCCATACATCCTAGTCAATCTAATCTCAAGTTGATACGGGGCTTCAACTTCCTACCGCATCTTTTAAGGCATATGCGACTCGTTGCTGTTCTTCAATTGTCAATTCGGGAAACATGGGGATTGAGAGTACCTGGTTGCTGACTAGTTCGGTGACTGGAAAGCTGCCGAGGGGAAGATGGAGATCTTGATATACTTCCTGTAGATGCAAAGGTAGCGGGTAATAGATCATCGAAATTACGCCAGCTTCTTGGAGACTAGCACGAACTCGATCTCGATAAGCGGCGGCATCAACTCCCGCAGGTGCAATTAAGCGAATCGTGTATTGATTCCAGGCTGATTCACCGCCTGGATTTGGTTGAGGAAGAATAATCCCAGGAATATTGGCTAGCAACTCATGATAGCGTGTTGCGACTGTTGCTCTTTGCTGATTCCATCGATCGAGATATTGAAGTTTGATCTGTAAAACAGCGGCTTGTATTGCATCGAGACGACTATTTACGCCGATCGCTTCATGATAATATCGTTGACGACTACCATGTTCGCGATACATTCGTAAATCCGCTGCCAGCATAGGATCGTTGACGGTAATCGCCCCACCATCACCACAAGCACCGAGATTTTTGGTGGGGAAGAAGCTAAAACACCCAAAATGTCCGATGCTCCCAACTTGTTTCCCGTTCCATTTTGCACCCGTGGCTTGAGCGCAATCTTCAATCACAATTAAATTATGTTGCGTGGCAATTGACATGAGCTTCGTCATATCCACCGGATTGCCAAATAAATGCACGGGCATAATCGCCTTCGTGCGGGGGGTAATTGCCGCAGCTAGTTGACTGAGATCGAGATTGAAAGTCGTGGGATCGATATCGACAAATACTGGTTTGGCACCTACTTCGCTGATAGTTTCTGCCGTAGCAATGAAGGTAAAGGGCGTGGTAATCACTTCATCCCCCGCACCGATCTTCATCGCTCTCAAGGCTAAATACAGGGCATCTGTGCCAGAATTGCAACCGATGCAATCCGTGGTACCAACATAGTTGGCAAATTGTTGCTCGAAGTTCCCAACGACTGAGCCGCCAATATAAGCACCACTAGCTAAAACTTCTAATACCGCTGCACTGACATCAGCACCTATCGCTTGATACTGCCGTTTGAGGTCAAGAGGGGGGATGTTCGTCACAACGTTCTAGGGGTTAGGGTTAAGGAATTAGGGGTTAAGGGACGATCCTGATGGGGATATTAAATCTCAATCACCTCAATTTCCAATTAATTGTAGCGGAATAGTTAAGCAGATCGATCGAAATCTCCAAAAAGCGTCTGCACCAAAGACAGTATTTGCCTGATAGACGGGTAAATACTGTCTTTGGTGCAGCTTTGCGGGAAGAATGAAAACCAACAGTTCGATGGCTAAATCGCAAAAGGAGTTGTCTGGGGGGGATAAAACCGCGCCAAGGCATTAATTAAGGCTAGCGGTTTAGTAATTAATAAATCTGGCTGTCGATCCATCAAAGCGGTAGGAGCATTGAATCCCCAGCCAACAGAAACAACTCTAATCGCGATCGATCTAGCTGCTTGAATATCACGAATTTCATCGCCGATATAAATTACATCAGATTTAGAACAATGATACTGCTTAATTAATCGACCGATCGCTTTTCCCTTTCCAAAAGTAGAAGCACCAGTCACAAACTCAAATAGGTGTTCGATCTGATTTTGATGTAATAACGATCGAATATTTGCCTCAGCATTGGAACTGACAATTCCCAATCGATAACCCTGAAGTTTGAGCGTATTTAATAGTTCGATGACACCAGGGAACAATTTAACATTTCGGACTTCGGCTGGAAATTCTTCTTTAACCCGTTTTACTAAGAATGGGAGCTTCCACAATGCAACTTTTGAGAATCTGATAATTTCCCACGAACTCAGATATTTCAGATTTGCTAACTGATCGTCACTAATCTGTGGATAGCCAAATTCAGGTGCCAATCGATTGCAAATTCGCATCAATGCACCCAAGGTATCCGCGAGAGTACCATCAAAGTCAAAAATGATGAGCTTAGAGTTGTTTTGCATGTGTGGGAAGCCGAGGCTGGTTTTAAAATTGTAATCTAATTTACGATCGATTGGGATCCTAAATTATGAAGATTTGCCAGCGCATTGCGCCGCCACATCCCTGGCTTAATTCTACGCAATGCCGATGCTCTGAAGCTGCGATCCCACACCTCGTCAGTGAGCGATCCCAAGTCGCTTAATTTGTGACTGAGATTACTTGGAGTCGGCTCAAAATCAGCTACATCTGTAGGTTGAGCAAATCTTTGATTCCACGGACAGACATCTTGACAAATATCACAACCTGCTACCCATCCTTGTAAGTTATTTGCGATTTCTGGTGGTAAGATCGGCGCACGATTCTCGATCGTATGATAAGCAATACATCGATTGGCATCGACAACAAAAGGCTGTGTAATTGCCCCTGTCGGACAAGCAGAAATGCACCGCGTACATGTGCCACAATGTTGGAGATGTGGATCGCTAGGAGTTAATTCTAAGTTAGTGACAATCTCACCTAAAAATACCCACGAACCATATTGACGATTGATGACATTTCCATGCTTCCCAATCCACCCAATTCCCGCCGCTTGTGCCCAGAATTTATCTTGAATTGGGCCTGTATCGACATAATGACGTGCTTCTACACCCTCAAATTCTTGGCTCAACCAATTTGTGAGTTGCTTGAGCTTTTTGGACAAGACTTTGTGATAATCTCGCCCCCAAGCATAGCGGGCAATCTTGGCATATTCTGGACTATCTGGACGCTGATGTGGGGTGTAATAATTGAGCGCGACAGCAATTACGGTTTTGGCTGAAGGCATGACTCGATAAATATCCTGACGACGCGGATCGGACATCCATGCCATTTCTGCCTGATAGCCCAATGATAACCACTCTTGCAGATGTGTTGCAGCGGCTTGGTTGGTATTTGGGTCAATTGAGGCAACACCAACGGCATGGAAGCCAATCTCGCGGGCACGATCTTCGATTTGTTGGATGAGATCGTTCATGATTAAATTAGTTGATAGTTGTTGGCGGTAGCGGAGCGTTTGCTGTGCCTACGGCAGGCTAGCACCAACAGCAATAGCCTCTCCGGAGGAGAATAGTTAATAGCTAGGAATTGAATCTTCTATCACCTAAATTTAATGGCGACGATAGTCTAGCTTTTCTGATTTTGAGATTTAAAACGTCCAGCAATGAAGTC
The DNA here is from genome assembly GCA_025359915.1 of Chamaesiphon sp. 336R_metabinner_41. Taxonomy (GTDB): domain Bacteria; phylum Cyanobacteriota; class Cyanobacteriia; order Cyanobacteriales; family Chamaesiphonaceae; genus Chamaesiphon. The sequence continues at coordinate 11,583 of JANYDE010000069.1, forward strand.
GCGACGAGTGGCATGTTTGGTGGTTCTGCCAGTGACTCGTTTGCGCCACATGCGGAAGCTAGAGGCTTTCATTTCTCGGCGCATGAGGGCGATGACTTGCTTCTCCAGTAAGCCAAATTGCAATTCGATCGATTCAAATGTAGTCCGATCTTCCCATGCCATTTCCAATACTCGATCGATCGTTTCTGAATCTAAATCAGGCAATTCCATTATTACTTATTACTTATTACTTATAATCATAGATCGATCGACAGATTTGGCAAACACTTGTCTAAATCCATTCTTGCGAACTGCCTCTGATTGATTTGTCAATTTCCAGAGCGTTTCGTAGAAAAAGAAAGAAACTCCCGCCAAGCCCTCTTTGCGAACAGCGGCGATTTGGGCTTGAATTTGCTTCATCGGGATGGCTTTTGGTTTGACACCAGTGAGAATTCCGATGCCCACGGGAATATGTTGGCTGGCTAATTTTACTTCTGGCTTTTGAAGTTCGCCGACAAAAGTTGACAATTTATCCCGATATACTTGAATTAGTAATTCTTCAACTAAACCTTGACGTTCCCATTTTGCCCAATCTTGCAGAAAGAAGCTTTTGGCAAAGCTTTGGGGATTAGGTGAAATTGAAACAATCGCCGTTGAATTTGTCGCTTTAATTGCCGTAAATAACTCGGACATCAAAGCAGTGATTTTATCAGCACGCCAATTAATCCATTCTTCATTTTTATAATCTTGCGGGGGTAATTTACCTTGATGTTCGCTCTTGTATAGATCGACAGTAAATTTATCGTATCCAAATTCAGACGGTAAGCCAAAGTGATCGTCAAATTGAATCCCATCGACATCATATTTATCGATGACTTCTACGACTAAATCGATGATAAATTTTTTAACTTCGGGCTTGAAGGGATTGAGCCAGACACGCGGATCTTTACCTTCTTTCCAAGTCGTAACGCCATCTTGCTTTTGAGTGAGCCAATCAGGATGAAGCTTGGCAAAATCCGAGCCAGCCGGATCGGTAGTTCCAGGTAGCATAAATCCAAATTCAAACCAGGGAATTACAGCGATTTTTTGTTTATGTCCTTGAACTACCATTTCTTGAAGCACATCGCGGCCTTCCAATCCTTCCTCTGCACTCAATTTCCGATTAATTAATATTCCTGCCGATTTCTTGGGCATGAAACTACTCCCAACTATTTTCTTGGCAACTTTACTAGGATAAGTTGTATAGCCCCAATTCCAAACTACTGGATAAATAGTATTAAAATTTAACTTATGTAGATCTTTAATCGCTGTCGCTAATCGATCGCGGGTAAATAAAACATCGCTGTCAACATTAGTAATCCACACACCTCTAATTTCTCTAATTGGTTTATTGGGTAAGGATTGAGACAAAGATATCGTCGGAATTGTGATTGCGAATATTAATCCGATCGCAATAAATAATCCAAACCAAAATTTACGATTCAATATTTTAGTCATTAATACAGTGTTTTGCGGCTGTGAGGTAGAGGGACGATTGGCGATTGGATTAAACTTTTATTTAATAGTTATTGCAATAATTACTCGCCCGCAGTATTTTTTGAACCAATGGATAGTCTCTTTCGTTCGATCGTCCAATGAAGTTCGGAAGATTGAGATAATTTGACTTGAGTTAAGCCAACTCGATCGATCAGCGATTGAACTTCAGCTAGCGTAAGTGCTGCTTTGAGTGAATCGTGAAATAACTGTTGTTGATGAACATCATAATCCTTACCAATTTTAGCAACTAAACCATTGACAATATTATCATTCTCTGGTCTAATTAGATCGCGAATTAAGATTGCACCACCTGGTCTAACTAAGCGTTTTATCTCCTCAAAAAAGGACAAAGGATCCGGCAGATGATGAACTAAACTATTGGAGATTAACATGTCGAACTCTAAATCGGGATAAGGCATCCGTTTAGAATCTACCCGCTCTAATCGAATCCGCTGATTTAATCGAGCCTCCTCCACATTACGTTGACCGATAATCAGCATCGATTGTGCCAAATCTACCCCAGTAATTAAATATTGAGGTCGTTGTTGACACATAATAATAGGAATTCGTGCCGTTCCGGTACCGACATCCAAAATTTTGATAGCATGAGGATCTAGCTCGATCGCATCTGTCGAAAATCCGGTATTAACTGATACAAAGTCCATTGCATCATACGCTGTTGCTTCTAGCCATGTATCCATTACTTCTGGCTCTAAGATTCTGTTCATGGGCATCTAAACTTATCGGCTAACTTTATTTTACTCTCTTCCCGCACTCAGATTATAAACTAATATTTTCTCTGCCCTATTTGGATATTAAATGGTTTTAAAAAACGTGATAGTTTCAAACTTACATTGGATATTAACAACTTTTCTAATTAGTAATTGCTTGCTGAGCGATTCAACTCTAGCAGTAACCAATCGGGAAATTTTGAATCAAAAATTGAGACATCCTAAACTTCAAATTTTGCTCCCATTATATATCTATCCTAATTGGTATGACAAGCATAACTATGCCTGGAAACAAGTAATAATTGCTGCTAAAAAAGTATCGATTGTGGCAATTATCAATCCAAATAATGGGCCAAATAATGCTCCACCAAATTCAGATTATCAACAGGGAATCAAAGATTTACGTCAAGCAGGGATAAAAATCGTGGGCTACGTTCCAAGTAACTATACAAAACGAGAGATTCAAGCTGTCAAAGCTGATATCGATCTCTATACAAAACATTTTCAAGTTGATGGTATCTTTATCGATGAGGCAACTAGCAGCTCAGAAACATCAAAATACTATCAACAACTATATCAATATATTAAATCCAAATCGAGATCACAAAATGTCATCATTAATCCAGGTGTAAATGTGGACGAAAGTTATATTAGTCAGCGAACGGCTGATGTCGTCGTTACCTTTGAAAATTATCAGAAAGATTGGTATAGTTATCATCCAGCAGGATACAACAAAAACTACCCATCCCAAAATTTTGCAGCACTAGTACACACCACAGCTAATCGAAAGCTGATGAAAAATACACTCGATCGAGCAATCAAACACAAGTTTGGTTACATCTATATAACTAACGATAGTACCAACACCCCAAATCACAATCCCTGGGATACCCTACCAGAATACTGGCAAGCAGAAGTTAACTATATTCAGCAACTAAATACCGACAACTATTAATTATCAATTATCAATTAATTTAAGGGTGTGTAGAACCGTCAGGCATCGTCGCTCCAGTCAAGATTGTACCGTCTAATTTGGCACCAAGTAAGATAGCCCGACGGAGATTAGTATAGGACAGATCGGCATTGCTCAAATCTGCACCAGTGAGATTAGCATTAGTCAAATCTACCTGCTGAACTTCTGCAAACTTGAGATCTGCATTCGAGAGATTGGCATCGCGCAACCAAGCTCCTTTTAACTTAGCATAGACTAATTTTGCATTACTGAGATTTGCACCAGTGAGATTAGTACCGATCAATTTAGTGCCATAAAGAGCCGCTTGATTGAGATTTGCTTTACTAAAGTTAGCCCCACTCAAATCAGCGTCCCGAAAAATTGCCAGTGAGAGATTTGCCTGAGAAAAATTAGCTCCGTTGAGAGTAGCTTGAGGAACGATCGCGCCTGATAGTTCTGCTTTAACAAAGTTCTGATAATTAAGGTTACAATTAGGACATCGTTTCTCTTTCATCAATTGACCTCGATCAGATGCTGCAAAGTCAGCCTTTTGGGCGATAGCCTGATTTTTGACAATTTGGGCGGGACTAAGTTCCCCATCATCTGGAAATACGAATTGACGTACAAGTAAGGCTAAACCAAATAATAAACTAACTCCAAGTCCCCATTGCACCCACTTGATTTTCTTCTTAGGTTCTGGGATATTATCAAAGCTCATTTTGAGATCTTGTAGAGCTTGATTAGGGCTGGGACGATGACGCTCGATTGGAATCAGATTATTCGCATCAATCTGCCGCTGTTGACGATTTGGTTCGACCATTATTTCTAACGAGTTAATTAGTTGTGGATCGGTATTTGCCGGTAATAAATGTTGAAATTGTAATCGACAAGTATCATCGAATAAATGTTGTGCTTCCGAAGTAGGGGTACCAGTAAGCAGACAGATTAGGGATACACCCAGGCTATAGATATCGGAAGTTGGCGTGAGATCTAGATTGAATAACTGTTCTGGTGATATAAATCCAGGAGTGCCCATGCTAGCATGAGGATCTTTGGATGAATGTAGTCCAAAATCGACTAAGTATATCATCAATTTTGGTTCGCTATTGAAGATAATATTCTCTGGTTTGATATTTTGGTGAATGACGAGAGGTGTTGACTTATGAAGATCTCCGAGAATATTTAATACCGCATCAGCTACCAATCTAATATCTGATTGCGGAAGATCGCCTAGTTCAGCTAACGAAACACCCGATTGATATTCCCTGACAACACAAAATCCCGTCGGCGTAGCAAAAGAATTCAGATAATGGGGAATATTAAGATGGTTGAGCTGTTGTAAGCGTTCGATTTCTGGTAAATAATCGCCATAATCGAAGGAAGATGAATGTCCCTCAATCCTTCGCCACTCCTTGATTACAACTAGTCTATCTAACTTAATATCTATACCCAGATAGCTGATCCTACCGATATCATTATGCTCAGACAATTTCTCATATACCTGATAGCCATAGATTTTCAAATCGGGCAAATTATTCCTTGTGACTTGAATCGCTGATGTTGAGAGAGAGAGAGAACTGTCTGGCTCATTCATGGCAAGATCGTGGTTGGAGCTAATGATAATCTTTCCACTCTAGTCGATTATTTATCCCTACGGCTTCCATCATCCGGCGGAATTCTTAAAATTAGGGAATAGGGTATTGGGATGGCGACTAGTTAAAAAAATTATATCTTTAACTATTTTCCATCCCAATATCTAAATCTTATCCCCTAATCCCTAATCCCTACCCCCTAATCCCTAATGCTACTGTCTCTCCATATTCAAAATTTTACCCTCATTGATGAGTTGGAACTGATATTTGGAGCGGGATTGAATGTTTTAACTGGGGAAACTGGGGCGGGGAAATCGATTATTCTGGATGCGATCGATCTAGTATTAGGTGGTAAGGCTACAGCGCGGATGATTCGCACGGGGATGGAGAAGGCGACAATCGAGGGTACATTCGATCTTGGCGATCAAGTGAGACAATGGTTGATTGATCGCGAGTTTGACTTAGCTGATGATACCGTAGTTTGCAGTAGGGAATTGAGTCTCCATGGTAATAGTTTGCGATCAAGGATGCGCGTCAATGGGGCGATTTGCAATCGTCAACTTACCCAGGAATTGCGCGAACTCCTGATTGAGATTACCGCCCAAGGGCAAACAGTCCAACTCACCAATACCACCCACCAACGAGAACTACTCGACTTGTATGGGGGGACAACCCTGATCCAGCAACGGGAAAGCATCGCGATTGCTCATACAGCTTACCAACAAGTTTATCAGGTGTGGCTCGATCGACAACAAAACGAACAGCAACGACTCCAACGACTCGACTTACTCGAATATCAAGCCACAGAACTCTCCGAAGCCAGCCTGACTACCCCCGACGAAATCATCGATCTCGAAACCGAACGCCAACGCCTGAGCCACGTCGTCGATCTCCAACAGCAGAGCTACGCAGTTTACCAACTACTCTACCAAAATGATACAGGTGGAGCGATCGCGGCTGCCGATCTATTAGGCAAAGCCGAATCTACACTCATCGATATGGTAGACATCGATCCCAGCCTCCAATCCACCCTCGATCTCGTCAGCCTCGCCCTCGCCCAAATCACCGAAGCTGGGCGCGAAATCAATTATTATGGAGACGCACTCGAAGCCGATCCCGATCGACTCCTCGAAATCGAAGACCGAATCCGCACGCTCAAGCTAATTTGCCGCAAATATGGCCCTAGCCTAACAGAAGCGATCAAATACGAGCAATCTATTCAAACCGAACTAACCCAGCTCACGGGGGCAGGAACATCCCTAGAGGAGCTAGTACAGCAAGCCACCGATCTCCAAATCAAACTAACTCAGGCTTGCCAAACATTAACCACCCTCCGCCAACAAGCCGCCATCAATCTCGAACAACACCTGATCCGCGAACTCAAACCCCTGGCGATGGATAAAGTCCAATTCCAAGTCCAAATCTCGCCCCAAACACCCACATCCATCGGCGCAGACAGCATCGCCTTCCACTTCAGCCCCAATCCAGGCGAACCGCTCCAATCCCTCGCCGCCACAGCATCCGGTGGTGAAATGAGCCGCTTCCTCCTCGCTCTCAAAGCCTGCTTCTCCAATAATGGCGGTGCAGGTACCCTGATCTTCGATGAAATTGATGCCGGAGTATCAGGAAAAGTCGCCCAATCAATTGCAGGAAAACTCCACATCCTCAGTCAATCTCAGCAAGTTCTCTGCGTCACCCACCAACCGCTAATCGCCGCAATGGCAGATCGACATTTTCGAGTTGCCAAAGAAACAATTGGTCAAGATAATGAACGGACAATCGTCCGCATTGAGGAGCTGCATTCTCAGCAACAACGTCGCGATGAAATTGCTCAAATTGCCGGAGGACAATCAGCGCAGGAAGCTATCTCTTTTGCTACGTCTTTATTATCGCAGGCAAAGACAAGCAAGAAAGCAGTTAAACAGATCAAGAAGTAAGACTTCAAATAGATGACGGCATCAGAACTAATTTGTATTTATAGTATTAGCAGATTATCTATTTTGCCAACTACGCTACCACCAAAACCCCTAGAGATGTCAAAATGATGGTTTGGAACGATTCTCCACGGGAGAGGCTATTGTACAAGCAAACGCTCCGCTACCGCCAACGAGCATCGCCAAAGCCACACATCTAAAGAAGAATATGACAACCCAACCCTCAAAAATCGTCTACACCTTTACCGATGAAGCTCCGGCTTTGGCAACATATTCATTTTTACCGATCGTCGAAGCATTTACAAAAGCTGCTAATGTATCGATCGAGACTAGTGATATTTCCCTGGCTGGCAGAATTATAGCTGCTTTCCCCGATCGATTGACAGCCCAGCAACGTCAACCGGATGCGCTAGCGATGTTGGGGGAGCTGGCGACAACACCAGAAGCAAATATTATCAAGCTACCAAACATCAGTGCTTCGACACCCCAATTGACGGCGGCGATTCAGGAATTACAAGCGCAGGGATACGATCTTCCCGACTATCCCGCTCAACCCCAGGATGAAGCGGATGTAGCAATTAAGGCGCGGTATGCGAAAATTTTGGGGAGTGCGGTAAATCCAGTCTTACGCGAGGGAAATTCTGACAGGCGGGTAGCTTCAGCAGTGAAGAAATACGCCCAAAAGAATCCGCACCGAGTCGGCGCATGGAAGCAAGATTCTCAGACTCATGTTGCGCACATGGAGAGTGGTGATTTCTATGGAAGTGAGCAATCGGTAGTTGTCGCTGAGGCGGGAGCAGTGAAGATCGAGCTAGTGTCAGCAGATGGCTCTGTAACGGTGCTAAAGGAGAAGACGGCGGTTTTGGAGGGAGAGGTCATCGATGCGAGTGTGATGAGTGTCAAGGCGTTGCGGGGGTTCTACGATCAAGAAATCCAAGCAGCGAAGTCTGGAAATATTCTATTATCGCTCCACGTCAAAGCGACGATGATGAAAATATCCGATCCGATTATTTTCGGACACGCTGTCACGGTTTATTATCAGGAGGTGTTTGCTAAATATGCCGATACTTTCGCCAAATTGGGTGTGAATCCAAATAATGGGATTGGCGATGTCTATGCCAAAATTCAGTCTTTACCGGATGGCGAACGAACTGCGATCGAGTCTGACTTACAAGCAGTTTATACTAGTCGTCCCCAATTAGCGATGGTCAATTCCGACAAGGGAATTACCAATCTCCATGTACCGAGCGATGTAATTATCGATGCATCAATGGCGGCGGCGATTCGGACATCTGGCAAAATGTGGGGCGCGGATGGACAAGCTTATGATATGAAGGCGATGATACCCGATCGCTGTTATGCGACAATCTATCAAGAATGTATCAAGTTTTGCCAGGAGCATGGCGCGTTTGATGTGACGACGATGGGAAATGTCGCCAATGTGGGCTTAATGGCGCAAAAAGCCGAGGAATATGGTTCTCATGATAAAACCTTTGAAATCCCAGCCGATGGCGTGGTGCGCGTTGTCGATGCCACTGGGAAGACATTAATGGAACATGCTGTCGAACAGGGTGATATCTGGCGGATGTGTCAGACGAAGGATTTACCAATTCAGGATTGGGTGAAATTAGCGGTAAATCGGGCGAAAGCGACAGGTTGTCCAGCGATTTTCTGGTTGGATGAATATCGCGCTCATGATGCCAATTTGATTGTGAAGGTGAATCAATATTTACTCAATCACGACATGACCGGATTAGATATTAAAATTATGTCACCTGTAGCAGCAATGCGGTTCACTTGCGATCGAGTTAAAGCAGGTGAAAATGTGATTTCGGTAACGGGAAATGTCTTGCGAGATTATCTGACAGATTTATTCCCGATCCTCGAACTAGGAACTAGTGCTAAGATGCTATCGATCGTTCCCCTCCTCGCTGGCGGTGGTTTGTTCGAGACAGGTGCGGGCGGTTCTGCACCAAAACACGTCCAACAATTCATTACCGAGGGACATTTGCGCTGGGATTCTTTGGGTGAATTTTTAGCTCTAGCGGTGGCGTTGGAAGATGTGGGACAAAAGACAAATAATCCTGATGCACTGATTTTAGCATCAAGACTAGATCGGGCTAATGAAACCTATTTAGATAATGCTAAATCTCCCTCATCTAAAGTAAATGAATTAGATAATCGTGGTACTCATTTCTACCTCGCAATGTATTGGGCACAAGCGTTAGCAGCACAAGACAAAAATCTCAAACTCAAGGCAATATTTACAAAGTTGGCACAACAGTTAAGTGCGAATGAAATGGCAATTGTAGCTGAATTAAATCAGTCTCAGGGAAACTCAATCGATCTCGGTGGTTACTATCATCCTAATCGAGAAAAAGCAACTCAAGCAATGCGTCCTAGTCAGATTTTTAATGATTTGATACTCACACTATTAGCCTAAGATTGTCAACGAATTATCTATTTTCCATTTACCAATTTAGATAAGTAACTCAAGTTGCTACCTACAACTCAAGCGGCTAAAGTCGCCGCTAGTGATGCAAAGTCCGCCTGTCTTGATTCGCTTGTCGTGGAAAGGTACTCTACTTGCGGAGTTCCTCCAGTCGGGTTCCCCTATCGGTAGCAACTTGGGTTAATTAGTTCGATCGATTTCTGCACCAGACGAACAAGGAATTAGGGATTAATAGAACGAATCATCCATTCTCCATCCACTAACTCATACAAATAGCAGTTCTGTGGTTCACCGCGCAACTCTAAATGAGTGACAGATCTAACCTCCAACAATAATAGACAGAAATTCGCCGACGGCTGATGTGCGTCAGGTTGTGGTGGATTAAAATCCTGCGGATCATCGCTTCTATTCGCCCCAGGAGTGCCCCAATCGAACTGAATGCGCCCAGAGTCAGACATCTGTTCCCATGCGGCTTGACGAGCCTGAGAGTAGCTAGTATTGCTAGATGCTGCGGTGACTAACTCTAGTATTCCACCTAGTCGAAACTGTTCCCGCGTCTTGGGAAAATACCAGCAAGCCTCCGCCCAGGGTGAAGCGTCTGCGAGTAAGTTTATGGCTTTAGAGGAACGAATATCCGTCACAAGCTTAATCTTACTCTCAGGTTCCAGCCAACCGCGAAATACCAGAGTTCGATTTTGCGGACGAAGATTGCTGTCGATTGTCGCTAATTGAACATAACGCGCATTGGGTAAACTGCGATTGCGATGTAATGCTCGTGCTATGCTCGATCGCCAAGGTGGAAGACTGGAATTCAAAATAAAGTCTATTAAGTTTGCAACCTTATTTTAACTCGGAGTTCCGCCATTAGAGGGGGATCTAATCCCTGTAACTAGCGTAGATTGAGGGTTTTGACAACGTTGATTTATGCCGTGCGGATGCTTTATATTACTAACTCGTTCAGCAATTAGCATAGCTCACTCATGGTTAGAGAACTTAGCCGAGTTCATCAGGAATCTGGCTCCAGCGAGGAGATTTCGCCCCAGACACAACAGTTCGACTCCGCTCACTACAAGCAATTAGACTTTCCCGCCAGCGCACCGACGGCAAATCCGGTATTTTTTAGAACATATAGCCGCTTCACCGCTACCGGACGCGAAACATGGCAAGATGTCTGTACTCGTACCCTTGCAGGCTTGGTCAAGTTAGGTAAGTTAACTGACGAGGAGGCTGATGTAATTGATCGAATGCAGCGTCAGGTAAAGGCGATGCCTTCAGGGCGTTGGTTATGGGTGGGCGGTAGCGAATGGCTGGAGCAACCGCAGAATTTTTCGGGCGCATACAATTGCACCAGTACTAATGTCTGTGATTGGGCGGCTTTTGCGCTGATGATGGATTTGGCGATGATGGGTTGTGGTACGGGGGGAATTCTCGAACCCAATTTAATCGGCAATTTACCCGCGATTAAAAATCAACTAACTGTTACAACTATTAGCGAAATTGGTAAGGTGCCGATCGCTAATCGGCAAGAATTAAGCACTGTTGAAATCGCTGGTAATAATGCAACTATTCGAGTCGGTGATAGTCGTCAAGGCTGGGTTAATTCCTATAAGGTTTTATTAGAATTATCTACTGATGATCGCTTTGATGGTGAAGTGCAAGTATCGATCGATCTCAGCAATGTCCGTCCGGCTGGCGAACCACTCAAAGGCTTTGGTGGTGTCGCAAATCCGGTTAGACTTTTAGAACTATATGGACGTTGTGCAGGGATATTAAATAAGGCAATTGGGAGACAATTAAACTCGGTTGAATGTTGTCTGTTAATTGATGAAGCGGCAGTAACTATCGTCGCAGGAAATATTCGCAGATGCTTGCCTGCTGGTGCTTTGGTGCATTCAGCGGCAGGATTAGTACCAATTGAAAAGATTCGGATTGGCGATCGAGTTTTAACTAGTAAAGGATTTTATCCTGTTACTAATTTCTTCGATCAAGGCGAACAATCACTGTGTCGGATTAAGACTCAAGATAGTTATTTTGAATGTACCGCCGATCATAAAGTTGCTGTCCTTACGGATATCTATGGTAACTATGAGATGGTGAAAACCAAATATCTCAAACCAAACGATCGATTGGTGTTCGTTCCTCAATCTATTCCTGGTACCGCAACCGAATTACCAGAATTTAAAGGTAAATTAGCTCCCCATTCCAAGCGGATTACTATCCCAGCACTTACCCCTGAAGTTGCTTACTTCTTTGGGTATTTACATGGAGATGGTTCTGTTGCTAGTGACGGCTGGCGCGTCAGATTCCGAGTTGCCAAACATCAACAGCAAATCCTCGAAAAATTAATTAGTGTCGGTGAGCTATTTGGTCTAGATACTCATACACTGAGAACGCCAGAACAATGTCAAGCAAAAGCTTTTGAACTCCAGTTCAATTCCAACGCCCTCAATCAATACCTGTCTCAATTCAAGCAACCTTTCACCAGCATTTCAGTTCCCGATTGTATTTTATTGGGTACCAAAGATATTCGCGAAGCTTATCTTGCAGGTTTAGCTGATGCTGATGGTTGTTACAGTCAAGCTGTATTAGTTGCATCTGTTCATTCAGATTTCTTACGCCAAATTCAGACGATGTATGCCTCTTTAGGTATCACAACCCGTCTATGTTCATCCATTCGGAAACGGAATGGTAAATGGGAAGGTGAATTAGTCACAGTTGGCGCACGAGCATTTGATGATACCGCATCAATATTTAACCAACATTCAGTTATATTTGCCGACAATCATAAAGAACGTCCTAAATCTTTCAAAGACCACGGATTTCCAAAAGAAATGGTCAAACCGTTGGTAAATACTTATCAATATGGTTGGAGCAATCATCAAGAACAGATGATCGTACCTACGCTGAAGGAATTTATTCCTGAAGCAACCGATCTAATTCCAGTTAAAGTTGAATCAGTTGAAATGGATGTGAGAATATCACATACTTATGATATTGAAGTAGCTAGCATTCATGAATTCGTCTGTGAAGGAATTCTGGTTTCAAATAGTGCCGGAATGCGCCAATTTAATTCAGATGATACATTGGGTGCAACTGCCAAAGATAATCTATGGCAGCAAGACGAAAATGGTAACTGGAGAATCGACCCAGAACGCGATGCTTTACGGATGAGTAATCATACTCGTGTTTTCCATAAAAAGCCTACCTTAGAAGAGTGTGTTGCCGCTGTACAGAAGCAATACTATTCAGGTGAAGGCGCGATTCAATGGGCTGGTGAAGCTGTCGCTCGATCGAATGCCGATCTTTTAGATACACCAGCAAAGAAACAGCAATTCATCGATCTTTATGGTCAGTCTCAAGAATTAGCAAAAGGATATTTACGTGAGTTATTAATTGCACATAAAAATCATGAATAGAGAATAAGTGTAAAATAAAATACATAATTTATTAGCAATCATGGCTATAGTACATAAGTTCTTATTCAAAATGAGTGAATGTAGCTAGCTGTGGTGCTTTAATTTGTGTTAGCATACTTGACTAGTGGTCTATTCCGGTTAGTCGAGTATTAATATACATTTGACTAGCTGTTTCTGTAGACTGGTCAACTGTTTGTTATGGCATAATCGATGACATTTACTATAAGTAATGAAACGAAAAATATTACTACCCAAGACATCGAACTCGAACTAGAGCATCGAATGTCTAGGTTTGGACTAAATCCGTGTGGTAGATAACTTTGCCTCACGTTAAAAACTCCGCAAAATCGGTGAAAGCTGAGAAATGGTTATTAATATTTAGTTATTAATCAACCTGCTAATACCGAGGTAACTAGAGAAACTAACAAGTCTCTAACACCGTAGAGCGTAGAGGGTGAAACTGGTATACACCAGAATATAAACCTCCAAGAGTGCGGAGCACTTACTGTGTAAATTAAGTGAAAATGTACGCCGAACTACAGAAAATTCAGAATCTGTAGAGCTAGAGGATAAAAAGCCTTTAGGATAACAAACTTGGAAATTCTCGGCACTAATTTTCACTGTGTTAGTGGTGATACATTACTAATTACTCGCGATAGCTTATCGAAGATCGAAGATGTAATTGGTCAAGAAATTGAAATTTGGAATGGTAAAAACTGGAGCAAAGTAATTCCCTTTCAAACCAATACCAATCAAAAACTGTACCGCGTTCAATTTAGCGACGGTACATATCTAGATGCGACTGAATATCACCGTTTCTTTGTCAAGGATCGCTTCGGCAAAGAATACAAAGAAGTCTTGACGAAAGACTTGATGGATACTAGCCGTTATCATATTCATACCGAACCATTTCAAATTCAGTATGAAGGTGGATCGGATATTGATTCAAGTTATGCTTATACTTTGGGTGTGGCTGTTGGCGATGGTACAGTTGACCAAAAGAATCGTGCCTCCTTGGGTTCGTTCCATGGTCGGGAAACCCGACCGGACGAACTCCGCAAGATTCGGCTATGTGAAGGTAAATCTAATCTCGTTGTTGCTGGTCATAAATCGCCAGAACGTAACTATGATTATTTACCTGCGTTTACTGACGTTACAGAGTTAGATTTCTCGGCAGAATTCCTCAAAGCACTGAAGACTAGTCCTGAAGCTTTAGATATTATTGCTGGCTGGAATCGTCAAGCAATTCTCCACTTTATTGCGGGGCTAGCTGATACCGATGGTTCTAATACTCAGAGTAATGGCATTCGGATTTATATGTCCGATCGATCTCGCGCATACCGTTGTCAATTACTATTGGCTAAATGCGGGATTCGTTGTTCTCTAAATCTGATGTCCCGTAAAGGTGCGGTAACTAATTATGGAGTCAGAAGTCAAGATCTCTACTATCTCCAAATTACTAACTGTGCTGAAATTCCTTGTCAGCGGTTAGATGTTAGCAAAAGTACCGAGCCAGTAAGTAAGGGGAAATGGCAAGTAATTCGCGGTGTCGAAGAACTCCCTGGATTGCATGATACTTTCTGTTTTAACGAGCCAGAATTCCATAAAGGCGTATTTGGAGCTACCTTAGCTGGTAACTGCAACCTTGCAGAAATTCATTTGAATCAACTAGATCCAAATAACCATCAAGAACAGAAAGATGCTTTTACTGCTAGTGCATTAGCAGTCGCCGCATTACTCAATCACAAATTCCAAGAACCACGTTATCAGTATAGTCGAGAATTAGACCCAATCGTTGGCGTTTCCTTCACAGGTTTGTTTGATTTCTTCGTTCATGCTTTTGGCTCCGAATGGTTGCAATGGTGGGCTGAAGGTCGCCCTGCAACTGCTGCGGGAATTGCTTATAAGCAACAAGAACATGAATATCTCAACACCTGGCGCGAAGTTGTCGAAGCCACTGTGTGGGATTACTGTGACAAACATGGAATTAAACGTCCTAATCGTTGCACCACCGTTCAGCCATCTGGTACCAAATCTCTGCTGACTGGTGCCTCTCCGGGCTGGCACGCCCCCAAAGCACAACGTTTTATCCGCCGGATCACTTTCCGCAAGGATGACCCTGTAGCCCTCGCCTGCATCGACTACGGGTACAGCGTGATTCCGTCGCAGTCTGATAAGGATGAAAATGGCAATCTCTTGAATGATGCTTACGATCCGCGTTGTACGGAATGGTTAATTGAGATTCCGGTAGCTGTTTCCTGGGCTGACTTACCAGGTGCGGATTCGATCGAAATCGCTCAATTTAGCGCACTGTCGCAGATGGATTTCTACATGGGAGTTCAGCAGCATTATGTCCGCCATAATACCAGTGCGACGATCGAACTGCGCGAGCATGAGGTAGATGAGCTGGGTAAGCGGATTTTTGAAGCGATTCGGGATGATGAGGGTTATATCTCTGCGGCTCTATTAGCGCGGTTTGACGATCATCAAACGTTCCCTCGTTTGCCGTTTGAACCGATCGACAAGGCTACTTTTGATGAGATGATGATTGGCGTGATCCAACGCCGCCAAACAGATGAATTCCACACTGCTTTAAGTCGTTATGACATGGGCAGTGCTACAGAAGAAATTGGTCCGGCTGGTTGTGATTCTGATAAATGTCTATTACCTGAAGCAAAACCTACTAATTAACGTGAGTTCGGGTTAAGCAGAACAGAGCAAATTGCTCTGCACTTGTAACTCATAACTCAGCAGTTGACTTTGCCACTGCTGTTCAAAAACTTGACAGAAATCATCGACGGAGCAAAATAGTTCTTCTACACTAGGCATAAGGCAATCCAGGTTGGTTGGTTAGTTGGTACTTCCAGACTACCTGTTTTGCCCCTTTTTTGCTTTTTCCTTATCCCGAACTCACGTTAAAATATGCTCTCATACCACATAATATTAAACCAGTCCCAATTCCCGTTTGAGCAGATCGATCGATCTCAGTCCAATATAGCTTTCACTTTCGACGACTTGGGGAATGCGAATCAAATCGTCATCAGCAGCTTCGATCGCTTTGTAAACGATCGCGAGGCTGGCTTTGTCGCTGATAATGGTATGAGCGCGGCGGATGATGGCGTTGAGTTTATAGTTGTCGTTGGTTTGACAAGTCATCACCAATAAATCTTCACCCCGCATACTATGCACCATCATTTCCGCGACGGAGAGAATTCCGGCACTCAGGCTGATAATGCCGACATAACTATTTTTTGGTAGTGTTTTCACAAGGGCTAATTCTTTTTCATAGTCTTGTAAATCAACGGGAATGACGCGGATAGAGCGAGATTTTACCACTGTACTGGCGGTTAATTGTGCTTCGACAGCAGCGATAAAATAGCGGGTGGTAACGACTGTCGCTGCATGAGATTTAGCTAATTCGGCTTCCAATTTTTCCAAGGCGACGAGCTGCACGGGAATTCCGAGGGATTGCTGCAGTTCTTGCAGCATCAGTTCTCCTGCACCAATTTCGATTTGGGGGACTGTCAGGAAAACTCTGGCACTACACCGCCATCGCCAATCGATTTCGGTCAATAATAATTCCCGCGATTGAGTCAGGGAGTAGCCTTGAGCGAGGAGCGTATTCAGACTTTGAGAGACTAGATCGATCGCCGAGAGATTGGGATCGATGCTAGAGTTGGCGAGGAGATGATTGCTTTCATGTCCCAATGACTTGACATAGATGCCTGAACCTGGAACGGATTCAACGATGCCAGTAGCTTCTAACTGATTGTATACTTTGCCGATCGTGTTCCGATGCAATCCGGTCTGCATCGCCAATTGACGAGTACTTGGCAATCGATGTCCAGGCGAAAATTGGCGAGATGCGATCGCAAACAACATTTGATCATACAGTTGTTTGGATACAGGAATTTCACTATCAGTTTGAATGTGGAATTGCATGTGGTTCAGTTGACAGTTGATAGTTGATAGTTGACAGCTAACTTTTACCCTTTACCCTTTACCCTTTACCCTTTCCCCTTATCCCTAACTTCTTTGTCTGCGGACTTCATACAGCATCAACGCTGCGGCTGTTGCGACGTTTAATGATTCTACTCGGACTGACATCGGAATTCTCACTTGAAGATCGGCTAATACAGCTAAATCTTCACTCAATCCCGCGCCCTCATTCCCCAGTAAAATCAGCGTTGGGGTGGTTAAATCGACATCCCAGTAGCTGGTTTTGGTATGGGAAGTAGTCGAAACTACCTGTACTCCCTGTTGCTTGTAACTGGTGACTAATTCATGGAGATTGTCGCTCACACCCATCGCTAGTCGAAACCATTGCCCAGCCGAGGCGCGAAGTACTTTGGGATTGTCCAAATCGACGCTATCGCTACTAATCCACAACCCATCGACACCTACGGCTGCGGCGGTGCGAATCATCGTCCCCAGATTACCAGGATCTTGAATAGTCGATAAAACGATCGTTAAGTTTGCCGGAATCTGTGGCTGTTTTTGTGCCAATCTTGGTGCAATAGCGACGATACCATCTGGATTTACAGTAGTAGCGATCGATCTAATTACTTCATCGCTGACTAATTCTAGTCTATCGCAGTTGTCCGAAACGATCGACCACAACTCAGGATGATGTTCTTGCCATTTGACGGTACAACAAACAGTCGTCAATGGGTAACGAACGACGCAGGCTTCCTCAATCAGATGGGTTCCTTCCAACAAAAACGATTGCGTTTCCCGCCGCTCCTTGGCAGTTTGGAGTTTCTTAAATTGTTTGACGAGGGGACTTTGAGTACTAGTTAACATTGGTAACGCGATCGAGATACTATAAAACAGTAAACAGCAACGATCGATCGTTACTGTTTACTTAAACTGTTAATTTAAAATATATGCGCGACCCGAGACTCGAACTCGGAAGTCCTTGCGAACACTAGAACCTGAATCTAGCGCGTCTACCAATTCCGCCAGTCACGCAAATGGATCTTGTTGTTCGATCCGTCACTTATTATCAGCTATCTAACTAGTTTTTGTCAAGTAAATGAAAAAGGATAGGTGCAATTAATTTCTCACCTACCCTTCAATCATGATGCTAGGCTAGAAACCCGACTTTTTGGAAAAGTCGGGTTTCTGTCTCAATCTAGTTACCTGCTGGTAGGGAAGGAGAACGATGGTAAGGAACTACATCAGCACCAAAATAGCGGGAATATTCCGCACTATCTACCATCATATTTACCGCAGCTACAAAGCCTTGTTCTGCCATCACCCGATTGTAATCGGCGATTTCAGCTTGGTTGATTGGAGCGCGTCCTAAGAGGTGACGGAAGAGGAATTCGATCGCCTTAGTATTAGGATATGGAGTGTAGAAGCGATCGATATAAGCGGCCGAAGTAGCTAATGTCGCGACAAATTCCCGAACTGAGATCCCACCATTGCGGACTTTGCTTTCTAAGTCCTGACGGCGGAATTGCGCGGGGATTTCACCAGTACTGATATCCATAATTTGGATATATAGTGCTTCGATCGCTAGTGTAGCTTCTGTTTGACTCATATTCGCATTCATCCGCAAGATGCGGGCGATATTCGCTGTTACAGGGGCATTAACTTCGCTCAGGACAGAACTAGAGGAACGACCCAATGCGACGAGCTGTGACTCCTTCTGGCGGGCAGCAGCGGCATTATCTGCAATTGCTTTACCAGTCATTGGTAGTTTCGCCATATCCATCCGAGGTTTGATCGTATCAAAGCTAGGTACGACAACTTTACTATTTTGTTTAGTAAGTTTGTTGTAGAGGGTTTGGGTATTTGGATAGTTAGCCGCTGGGAGGGTGAGGAAGCGGTTGTAAGGAACTACATCTTCTCCGAACGTTTGGCAATATTCAGCACCGTTAACCATTGCGCCGATAAAAGCTTTAATCCCTTGGGTTGCGAGGATTTGGTTATATTTACGGATTTCCGCTTGATCTAGGGGAGCGCGTCCGAGGAAGTGCTTGGTACCTAGTTCGATTACTTTGGTGTTGGGGTAAGGAGTGTAGAACTCTTTTAGGTACAAGCCAGAACAACCGAGTCCTTCGATGAACTCTTTAAGATTGATTTCACGGTTGGCGAGCTTACTTTCGAGTGCACTAAATTCGTTCGCAACGATATAAGGCTCGATATCCCGCTCGAATACTTGGCGGTAGGCTGCGCGAGTGACAGTTTTGAGCTGTACCGCATCCCCAGCTTGGGTGAGCTTGAAGGTCTTGGTTTGTTCGCGTTTTTTGGTGACACCTTGATTGATCCGGAATTCGATGTCGGGGAGGGAACGAGTTCCGGTGGTTGTACCGAGTTCGACGAATCGAGGTGTAGCGGTGGATTGATTTTTAGTCACAATCCCAACACCAGTATCGGCGATGCTACCCGCACGGAGGCTCCGCTGACTGACACCTGCTGGTGTGAGATAACGGTTGTAAGGCACCATGTCTTCGTTGAAGCTTTCGCTGTACTCAACGGAGTCAATCATCTCATCGACGATCGCATAGAATCCTTTCTTCGCAGCAATATCGAAATATTTATTCATCTCTTGGCGACCGTAAGTCGGACGACCTAACAGACGACGGTGCATAAATTCGATCGCTTTACATACATAGAGTTTAGACCAGTATGTATTGCGGAACAGATCGGATTTCGCCACAGCACGGACAAATTCACGCACGGTGATATCACCATTTTCGAGGTTGATTTCCTGAACTTTCAGGCGTTGTCCTTCATAAACATCACGTCCCATTACTTGCAGGTAAATTGCTTTAATTACTGCTTGAGTGGAACTTTCTGCAAATGAAGTACTTTGACCGCGATTGCTCTTGACTTTTTTACCAGTACTGGTGTAGTTAGGCAATTGATCCAGTTTAAAGATCTTTGCACCTAAAGTACCAGGAGTAACACCACGAGCACCAGGATTGCTGACTTGGCTATTGATACCAGGACCTTGAGCAATCAGAATTCGGCGAGTACTCTTACCGAATGGAGCTGGCGAATTGCTGGGATTGCGAGTTTCTTTGGGGAAAATCGCACCAAACTGAATTTCTAAAGGATCGTTACCTGAACCGTAGACGTGTTGGTCTGCGAGTGGACGCTCGTAAGCCGCAAATGTAGTTAGGAACTGCGGAATTTTGCGGAATGGTGCGCTGTAACTGAAGAGGTCTTTTTGTGGTCCCCAGTTGCGACATTCTTGAGCTTCTTGACCCAAACCACGGATATAAGGCACGGTTTCTTCACCGAAGTAGTCGGAGTACTCGGAGGAGTCTACCAAGGCATCTACCAGCCCGTTAAGCCCCTTAGCGGAGACGATGCTAAAGTACTTCTGGACTTCTTCACGGGAGGAAGGACCACGACCTAAAATGTGGCGGAAAGCTAGTTCTAACGCCCGACTATTGATGTAGGGTAAGAAGAAGTTTTTCTGATAAAGAGGTGACTTCGCCAAGCGACGGACGAATTCCTTCATCGAGATTTCGCCATTTTTGACTTTTGATTCCAAGTCGGAAACGGACAAGCCATAAGCGCGAGTGATGTCTCTTTCAAATAGCTGGCGGTAAGCCGCTTTGATCACATCATTTTTCTCAACGCCAGATAAGCCTGGTTTCATCGCATATTTAACGCGACGCTCAGAGGCTGCTGCATAGAGTTGGGGTAGTTCCAAGCCTTGTTGGTCATCAGAAGGACGCTGACGAACTTTATTCGCTGGAGCCGACGCTTTGAACTCATTAATCATTATTTCAAAATACTGACTAATGATTTCTTGAGCTTCTACGTCTTTGCTAAAATAGCCGATCGATCCAGCCCGCATCTCTAATAATGCGACAATGGTAGCCGGAATCGAACAAGCATTTTGGATAATTTCCCGCAAGCCGCGACAATTGACAGTGATGATGTTAGGGTCGCCAGCAACGATCGCATAAGTCATATACCGCAAGAACCAACTCATATCCCGTAAGGATTTCTGCATGTTTGCAGGGCCATACAGAGCGATGTTAATCGGTTGGAAACCCTGAGGAATCGCACCAGCACCAGACGCTGAAAACAGAGTAGTAATGTTGGAGAAAAAGCCACCCTTAGCTTCAACAAAGGTAACAGTTCCTAAGGTATTCGCCGTTTGTTGCGTACCACTAGCGAAACTGGTTGCTGCTTTCTCTTCGACTGGAGGCTTCTCCAAGAACGCCATTGGCGAACCACCAACGAAAATCCGGTTAGCTGCGCGAGAGACAATCAAGTCAGAGTTATCGCTGATCACTTTCGCGATTTCGATCCGTTTGGCTCCAGACTTAAAGTAGCTACTGAGTTCGCCCAGTTCACCCATAGCTGGAAACCGATCTTGCTGTTCAGCTTGCGAAATAGTCGCAACTGGCAATGTTTGATATAAATTTGGACGGGATTGCGAGCCGCCACCACTTGCCTTTACACTCATTTAGATCTTAAATCTCCCAACCGAATATTTTGTTAAGCCTAATCGAGTCGGTTCAAGGTTTTAGCCTATCCCCTGCGAGGATTTAAAGTCTGGGGATCGGTTGTCAATCTTTATCAGATCTTCAGCCAAACATCAGTCTCGCTCGGATCATCTCCCCAGAGGGCGATGGCGAACTTAATTTATCACTCACTAACTCGATCGAAGTTTGAATAATATAGGTCTATCGAGGTGTTTAGTCCCGTTTTCCCTATCGATGAAAATTGTCGCTAGCAAAACCAGGACAGCTTTCAGATTAAAACGTTTCGCCCGTCTGTAGCTTGTTTATGAAGAAGTGTGTAGAAATTAAATTTTAGAATGACCTGTTCAAAGATCCTAGAGGATTAGGGGACGAAGATTAGAAAAAAGATAAGTTTTGTTACAGAGCGGGGAGTGTGGGGACTGGGGGACTGGGTAAAATTTCTCAATTGCTATTCACTAATCACTCATCCCTGGTGATTAGTTCGTATCCAGCCGTGGAGGGAGAAACGACGGAGATAAAAATTAGAGGTTCGGTGCTGTTGTTGAATACTCCGTGTACAGAGCCAGTTGGGGCAATAACTACATCACCTTTGACGATCGATTTCGTAGTTCCAGCTCGATCCAAATAATATTCTCCCTGTCCGGCTAAAATAGTCCAGGTATCTTGTCCGTGTGGATGCAGGTGTGCGGGGATTTCTTGTTGGGGTTGAATATACCAAGCCACAATTGTCGATACTGGGGATTCTGTAATGACAACGC
Source organism: Chamaesiphon sp. 336R_metabinner_41 (assembly GCA_025359915.1). Lineage (GTDB taxonomy): Bacteria > Cyanobacteriota > Cyanobacteriia > Cyanobacteriales > Chamaesiphonaceae > Chamaesiphon. The sequence continues at coordinate 33,389 of JANYDE010000069.1, forward strand.
GAATCGGCTCCCCATCACTTGGTTGGAAAAATTCAGAGCTATGGAAAATTCTATCGATGTCCATCTTGCGGCAATTTGTTCACTAACAAATTAATATAGTTAGACAGTAGTCGGTTATGTCGAAGGTTGCAGTCAAACTCAATACCAAATTTGGCGTTGCTCTCCCATCTCCCATCTCCCATCTCCCATCTCCCATCTCCCATCTCCCATCTCCCATCTCCCATCTCCCATCTCCCACATGACTGCTACCGCCACAACGACGATGAATATTTTGTGTCAACCAACCTCAGATGCTTGGCTGGAACAAACGTTGGGCAATATGGATACAATCTTGCTCGATCATTCTCACTGCGAACGCAAAGCTGTCGGAACTGCGGTGAATATCATGTTTCGTTACCCATCCAATCATAAACTAGTCCGCCAGTTGACAGCGATCGCCCAAGAAGAATTGGAGCATTTTGAGCAAGTCAATCAAATCCTCGAACAGCGCGGTATTCCGCTCAAAGCACTGAGTGCGCCACCTTATGGCAAAGAATTGATGAGTCAAATTCGCCATCAAGAACCACATCGCCTATTAGATACACTGCTAATTTCTGGCTTAATCGAAGCACGTTCCCACGAAAGACTAGGATTGCTCGGCGCACATCTCCCCGACAAAAAGTTAGCCGCCTTCTACCGGAGTTTAATGGCTTCCGAAGCTCGTCACTTCGGGATTTATTGGCTATTGGCGGATACTTATTCGGAACGCGCAATTGTCCAATCTCGGCTAGCAGAACTTGCAATCGTCGAAAGTCAGATTCTTTCTACTCTCCATCCCGAACCCAGAATTCACAGCTAACAACTAAAGCACTAACTTAACGATGCACGAACAATATGGGAATTGTACAGTTCGATCGTGGCAATCGGACGATCGACAAGCGGCGGCGGACGTAATTAAGAATGTGTTGGCTGAATATGGATTGGGTTGGGAGCCGGATGGTGCCGATCGAGATGTGTTAGAAGTAGAGGAATATTATCTCGCGCGTGGTGGCGAATTTTGGGTAATTGAAAATGAGGGTGGAATCATCGGTACGAGTGCCTATTATCCCGACTCAAATCGCGGTAACAAGGCGGTAGAAATCCGTAAGATGTACTTGTTGCCAAAAGCAAGAGGACAGGGCTTAGGCCGGTATTTATTAGGAGAATTAGAACGATCGATCCTTGCACATGGCTATCAGGAAATCTGGATCGAAACTGCTAGTGTTTTAACCGCTGCGGTGAAGCTATATGAGGCGAATGGATATCAACCAAAAACAGGCGTAGAAACAGCTAGATGCGATCGAATCTATAGCAAAGATCTGTATATAAAATACATTATGGATTGAAACGTACTGTGCAATGCTCGATCGGGAGAAGCCGCTCGATCGGTTAGAATCTAAATTGGTGAGCAGTTACTGCTAAAACTGGTACCGAATAACTGTTAACTGTTAAAATCTGCATGGCGATACTACTGGGCGATCTCGAACAACAACTAGCGACACTTCAAGCGACAGCACTAGACGCGATCGCTCAAACTCAGACACTGGAAGCATTAGAACAACTCCGTGTCGATTATCTTGGCAAAAAAGGCGAAGTATCCAAAATATTAGGCGGGATGGGTAAACTATCAGCAGAAGAACGCCCAGCAATTGGTGCGGCGGCGAATGTAGTCAAAAATGCGATTCAGGAACAACTAGATCGATCGAAAGCCGATCTTCAAGCTGCCCAAATTCAAGCACAATTAGCAGCAGAAACGATCGATGTCACGATGCCAGGAGCATATCATCCTCAGGGCAGAATTCATCCCATCAATGCGACGATCGATCGAGTTATCGATATCTTCGTCGGGCTAGGCTACACTGTAGCCACAGGGCCAGAAATGGAGACAGATTATTATAATTTTGAAGCCCTAAATACCCCGCCAGATCATCCCGCACGGGATATGCAGGATACATTCTATTTGCCAGATGGCAATCTCCTGCGCACTCATACCTCCTCCGTGCAAATCCACTACATGGAGGAAAACGAACCGCCAATTCGGATTATCTCACCTGGACGTTGTTATCGTCGCGATACCGTCGATGCGACGCACTCCGCAGTATTTCACCAAATCGAAATCTTAGCAATTGCACCCGATTTGACATTTACCGATCTCAAAGGCACCATCAAAGAATTTCTCACCCAAGCTTTTGGGATGGAGCTACCAATTCGATTCCGTGCTAGTTACTTTCCATTCACCGAGCCTTCCGCCGAAGTAGACGTTCAATGGCAAGGCAGATGGCTGGAAATCATGGGTTGTGGGATGGTAGATCCCAATGTCCTCAAAAAAGTCGGTCACGATCCAGAAGTATACAGTGGATTCGCCGCTGGCTTTGGGGTAGAACGCCTTGCAATGGTGCTCCACCAAATCGATGACATTCGCAAGCTTTATGGTAGCGATCTGCGCTTCCTTAAGCAATTTTAGGGGATAGGGAATAGGGAATTAAATTTTCTCCCCATACTTCCTAGGTTCCCTTATCTCATCGATTGTAAGCACAGATTTTTCTGACAGTCGGCAGGAATTGTACTCTCAGTAGAAACAATGACAGGTTCTGCTGGGGGTGGTTCAGCACAAACTTTTAGTGCTGTAGGTACGATGGCGAAAGCAGCAATTAATCCACAGCTCAAAAACTTACGCATAATAAAGACCAAAATCGGGTTGTCTTCATAATCTAACTAGTAATTTCACTACATAGTGTGAACTAAATCACCCGTGATAATATCTAGTTGGAAATAATAAAATATACAGTCCTTGTTAAGTTAAGATACTCCCCCCCATCAGTTTATGAAAGCGATAATCCAGCTCCGCCTTTAACAGTGGCGATTGACTCAGATCCTGATCCCGTAAAATCACTTTTTCTGCGGCATTTCGCGCGATCGATAGTACCTCTCCATCCTCTGCTAAACTGGCAAGGGCAAAGTCTGCCATTCCCGATTGACGGGTGCCTAAAACCTGCCCTGGACCGCGTAATTGCATATCCATCTCGGAGATCCAAAATCCATCTTGGGACTGTTCTAGCACCTGTAGACGCTGCTTTGCATCGCTAGAATTGCTACTGCTCATCAGGAGACAGTAAGAGCGATGTTCGCCCCGCCCGACGCGCCCGCGCAGTTGGTGGATTTGGGACAATCCAAAGCGTTCGGCGTTTTCAATTAACATGACGGTGGCGTTGGGTACGTCTACGCCGACTTCGATGACGGTGGTGGAGACGATGATTTGGGTGATGTTATCGCGGAATGCTCCCAGCGCGGCATCTTTATCAGCCGAAGTCATTCGCCCGTGGAGTAAGCCGACTTGATATTGGGGGAATACTTCGGTGGCTAGGCGTTCGTGTTCTTCGGTGGCGGCGCGGAGATCGAGTTTTTCGGATTCTTCGACGAGGGGGAGGACGATGTATACTTGTCGCCCTTGGGCAATTTCGCGATTCATCAAATCGTAGACTTGACTGCGCTGGCGGCTATTGACGGCGTTGGTTTGAATTGGTTGTCTGCCTGCGGGGAGTTCATCAATCTGGCTTACGTCCAAATCGCCGTGGAGAGTGAGGGCGAGGGTACGGGGGATGGGAGTCGCTGTCATGGTGAGGACGTGAGGCTGGGAGCCTTTTTGCTGCAATTTAGCTCGTTGGAATACGCCGAAACGATGTTGTTCGTCGATGACGACTAAGCCGAGGTTGCGAAAGTTTACCTTATCTTGAATTAAAGCATGGGTGCCGACGGCGATCGAGAGTTCTCCTGTCTCCAACTGGCTATATATTTGTCTCCGTTTGGCTGTTTTGGTTGAGCCTGTCAGGAGTTCGACGGGGATGTGGAGTAGGTTGAACCAGCCGACTAGTTTGCGATAGTGTTGCTCGGCGAGGACTTCGGTGGGAGCCATTAATGCTGTCTGATAACCTGACTGAATTGCGGCGAGAATTGCCATGACTGCAACGACGGTTTTACCGGAACCAACATCGCCTTGAACTAAGCGATTCATCGGTGCTGGTTGTTGGATATCGTGGAGGATTTCACCGACGACTCGCTGTTGAGCATTAGTGAGTTGAAATGGTAGTATTTCTTTAAATCGATCGATTAATACGCCCGTCGGTTTGATGATTGCTTGAGTATGAATCTGACGCAATGAACTTCTCTGTTGCAAGAAGCCTAATTGCAAATAGAAGAACTCGTCGAAAATTAGTCTACGGCGTGCAGCTCCTTTGGTGTCGCTATCTTCAGGGAAATGGATATTCTGAATCGAGGTGGCTAATTCCATCAATCCATACTGTTCGCTGATAATTTGGGGTAACGGATCTTTTAATTTTCCGGCTGCAGGTAAAACTGTCATTACAGCTTCGCGGACGATATCCGCAGATACGCCTTCAATTAATGGATAAACTGGCAATACTCGCCCAATTTTGAGAGAGGAAATACTGGCTTCACTATCTGCTAATACTTCGAGTTCGGGGTTGTCTAAATTGATGCCATATTTACCCTGCTTGACTAATCCTGATGCGGCAATCCAACTACCGATTGGATATTTGCGTTTGAGAGATTCTTGCCAACCGCGATTACTATAACGAGTTCCAGCATAAAAGCGACTGATTTTCAGACTTCCAGTTTCATCTTTGATTGTGATTTCGAGGACGTTGAGTTTTTTATTTTTGGGACTGGTAAAGAAGTTAATTTTTCTAATAATCCCAACTAGGGTTACGGTGGTACCTGGTTCTAGTTCGATAATATTTATTTGTTTGGCATAGTCAATATGATCGCGGGGATAGTAATATAGAACATCCTTGACAGTTAGTAATCCTAATCTTGCTAAAATTTCAGCTTTGCGAATACCTAATTGAGGAATATCTCGTAGATACAAACCGAGTGTTAACTTAGTATCTGCTTGAATAGTCGGAATTGTGGCTGGAGAAATCTTAGGAACTGCTGGAGATTCAGCAGAGGTAATATTAGTCGGCGATTCACTCGCTCTTGCTAACTTAATTGGTTCCCGATAATTGTCCTGACTGGCGACTTGTTGAGCGATTATTAAAAATTGACTGGCTTTCGCGATTAATAACTTGCGATCGAGTAAGGTAAGATCTTGATACTTGGCAAATTCAAATGCTAATTCTCGCCAATGTTGACGATCGTTTGAACTCGCATGTGTCGGTGGTTTCCCAAAACTCAAGCACAAAAATTCACCAAAGCGATACTGTTGCCCCATTAGGTCAGTGTAACCGTATTGCGCTTCGATCGCTAATGCTTTTTGAATTCTTTGCCAGTCTGGTTCGTCGGACATTAATTAGTGGTTTAGTGGTTTAGTTTAAGGTGGGCAATGCCAGCCCTTTCAACGTGTATAAATACCTAGTGCTGAACTCATGATTTCATCAGGGGTTGTGGTTTTCCAGGCATCGAGCAGTAGAAACATGTCGATGCTTGAAATTAACAATTAAAGGCGGTCGTTTCTTCTTTTCGCCTCT
>JANYDE010000074.1 GCA_025359915.1 Chamaesiphon sp. 336R_metabinner_41
CCAATAACAGTAGTGAACAAGCACTTCGTTGGAGTGTGATTTTTCGGAAAGTCACTAATGGTTTCCGCTCTGACTGGGGGCGGGATCTGTTTGCTGATGTTCGGTCAATTGTCAATACTGGCAAACGACAAGGTTTATCCGCTTTTGAATCCATTCTTAATGCCTTAAACCCCTTGGAATCCTTGTTTCCTCTGAGTTGAGCAATTACGTTTTGTTTTGTATTCTAAAGTGTCGATTCTCCCCCTGAGCGGCTACCGCAAACGAGAGTAAATTTGCGTTCGCGGAGCGTGCCGGAGACAATCGACTCTACGACAGTATATCGAACAAAAGTAAGGAAGTCGGGAGGAACCACGGAATGCTAGGCTAGGGGTAGTTTTACCTGAAAACAACTACCCTGATTTAACTGACTATCGACAGTAATTTCTCCTTGATGCGATCGAGCGATCGATTGAGCAATTGCCAAACCCAAGCCTAAACCAGATCGTCCACTCGTCCGTTCGACATCTGCCCGCCAAAATCGATCGAATACCCGTGGTAAATTCGCTCCAGCAATCCCCATTCCGGTATCGATAATACTGACATTAACAGCCCCTTTAGCACGCTGCATGGTCACGGTAATAGTGCCACCATCAGGTGTATATTTCAAGGCGTTATCCAGTAAATTGCGAAACAGACGTGGTAACTGGGTGTTATCGCCATTGACGTTGATGTAGGACATCAAATTAGACTTGAGCGTAATCTGCTTCTCTTGCGCCTGGGATGCTAGCAAATCTAGTAAATCTTCTAATACTTCATCGACAGCAATCAGCCGCCACTCATGGGCGATGAGCTGTCCATCCATCCGAGTCAACAGCAATAAATCTTCAACCAGATAGCGGATTTGTTCGATGCCTTTGGAGATGACTTCGAGCCGATGTCGATCTGCTGGCAGTAGTCCGGCGGTATTACTCCGCAGTACATCAACCGAAATTTTTACGGCAGTGAGAGGGCTACGTAATTCGTGGGAGGCATCGACAGTAAACTGTTGCAGTTGATCTAAGTTGTTTTGAATCGGCTGGAGTGATTGCTGGGTGAGCCAGATTCCGCCCAAACCTGTTAGTCCCAATCCGACAAGTCCGCCCAGCCCCAATATCCATCGTAAGTCGCTCAATTCGGCTTCCAATACTTCTACCGATTCGTTAACTCGCACATATCCCTGGACAATTTTTTTGCCATTAATATTTTTGAAGACGGTTCGTGTCAGGGAATAAAATTGAGGATGATGCGCAGAAACTAGATCAGGTTGCAGCGGCACAAAGTCAAAGTTTCGCCCACTGGCTGTTAAAAATTGACGATGCTCGTCGAACCATTCAATTCTTTGTCTGGGCAATTTCATGCTCTGCCAAGAAATATCTAAATCGCCATCACTATCGATCGGAATTGTCGGTAACGGCTCGGTTTTGGTTACAATCTGAGTTGGATCGATCGATCTTTTTTGGACATCTACTAGATTATGTGCGGCACCATCGGCTAATCCGCCCAACCGCTCGTCCATTTCGTGATAAAGGCTTTTTAAAAATAGTCCATAAATCGCCAGCCCAGAAATACCGAATGTTGCTAGCATGACAGCTAGATAGGACAGCAATAACCGCCACCTTAGTCTAGAATACTGATGTTTACTGGCGATCGATTGTTTAGCTAACATGGACTGTCTGGTCATCATCAATCTAAATAGGTTTCAGTCGATAACCGACTCCATATACCGTTTCTATTAAACTAACAGGTGCGCCAGCGAGTGTCAGCTTTTTCCTCAATTCCTTAATATGAAATTTCACCGCATCTTCCTGGGGTGGATCGTCAAATGCCCAGATTCGATCGATCATATCACTACGACTTAAAATCCGATCTCCACTGCGCAGTAATAACTCCAAAATGGCATACTCCTTCGCAGTTAACTTCAGGATATTTTCTTGATAACGGGCGATAAAATTGCTGGGATCGAGTTCTAGGTGTTCCCACGTCAGCAGTGGCGAATTACCAATATTTCCCCGTCGCAATAAAGCCCGAATTCTAGCAAACAATTCAGGTAAATCGAACGGTTTGACCATATAGTCATCAGCCCCAACATCCAAGCCCAAAACCAGATCTGGACTAGTATCTTTGGCGGTCAACATTAAGACAGGTGTTGTCAATCCTTTCGCTCTGATCTGGCGACATAACGTGATACCATCAATTTTTGGTAGCATCAGATCCAGCAAAATCAAATCGTAAGTTAGACATTCAATCTGCTGCCATCCAAATTCTCCATCCGCCGCTAAATCAACCGTGTAATGCTGTTGCTCCAGTGCCTCTGCTAAAGACTGGGCAATTTGGCGATTATCTTCAACCAGTAAAATTCTCATCGGTATATTATCATCCGTAAACTGCCATAATAAAATCCGGCTATTGCATTAATCAATCATTTTTGTAACAGGTGATACTAAATATCTCCATTATTACCGTTAAGTTATGATAAATAAAATTAATTTTCACAAAAACTCCATCTGTGCAGCGTCAAGCTAGCTAAGGATTTCAGCCATGACGACAACTACACCAGCTACCCAAAATAAGTTCGAGCGACTCAAGTCAGAAAAAGACGGACTAGCCGTCAAAGCCGAAGTAGCAGAATTTGCGCGGATTGGCTGGGAGGCGATGGATGAGACGGATAGGGAACATCGATTAAAGTGGTTGGGCGTATTCTTCCGTCCCGTCACGCCTGGGCGATTTATGATGCGGTTGCGGGCACCGAGTGGGATTGTCAATAGCGATCAATTGCGCGTATTGGGCGATATCATCCAGCGATATGGGGATGAAGGCACGGCAGATATTACCACCCGTCAGAGTATTCAGTTGCGGGGAATTCGGATTGAGGATTTGCCAGAGATATTCCGCAAGATGGAGTCTGTCGGACTGACTAGTATGCAGTCGGCGATGGATAATGTCCGCAATATTACGGGTTCGCCAGTGGCGGGAATTGAAGCGGGGGAATTGTACGACACCCGTGCGATGATTCAGGAATTGCAGGATCGGATTATTAGTAAGGGCGAGGGCAATCCTGAGTTTAGTAATTTACCACGCAAGTTTAATATTGCGATCGCCGGATGTCGCGATAATTCAGTTCATGCGGAAATTAACGATCTTGCATTTGTCCCCGCATTTAAGGATGATGTATTTGGGTTCAATGTTTTAGTCGGTGGCTTCTTTTCTGGTAAACGTTGCGATGCAGCGATGCCGATGAATGTTTGGGTTGCACCTGAGGATGTTGTCGAGTTTAGTTTGAGTATCCTGCGATTATTCCGCGACAATGGTTTACGTGCTAATCGGATGAAGGCTCGATTGATGTTTCTGATCGATGAATGGGGGATTGAGAAATTTCGCGTAGAGTCAGAACGAGTATATGGTAAAACGCTACAAACCGCCGCACTCAAAGATGAAATTGAATGGGAAAAACGCGATCATATCGGTGTTTATCCTCAGAAACAAACGGGATTAAATTATGTCGGTTTACATATTCCTGTCGGTAAACTCAATGCGACTGATTTCTTTGAATTAGCAAGATTGGCAGAAGTCTACGGGACTGGAGAATTGCGATTCACCGTCGAACAAAATGCGATTATTCCCCATGTTGCCGATGCTAAATTACCAACATTATTAAGTGAGCCAGCCCTGGAAAAATTCCAAGTCAATCCAGGTAATCTCTCTCGCACCGTCGTTTCCTGTACGGGTGCCCAATTTTGCAACTTTGCGATGATTGAAACTAAACAATACGCAGTATCAGTAATTGATGCTGTTGAAGCTAAAGTTGACGTGCCGCAACCCGTGCGGATTCATTGGACTGGCTGCCCAAATTCCTGCGGACAACCCCAAGTAGCTGATATCGGTTTGATGGGTGTCAAGATGCGGAAGGATGGTAAAACCGTTGAGGGTGTGGACATATTTATGGGTGGTACTGTAGGTAAAGATGCCAAGCTCGGTGAGAAGGTAATGAAAGGAATTCCAATTACAGAATTAGATGCTGTCTTGGTTGACTTATTAGTCGATAAGTTTGGCGCGAAAACTAAATCTTGAATTAGGTTTTAGGCTTTAGGGGGATTGCTTGAATCTTCATCCAAGTCTAAAGACAGAAGACTAAATTATAACAAAACAGGTTGTCATTAAATTGACAACCTGTTTTTTATGAACTTGCTAATTCCTTGTGATGGTAGGAATCTGTATCATTAATTCAAAAAATACCGAGATTCAGCAACGCCAACTATTCATATCTTGCACCAATCATAACGACTAGATAACCACAGTAGATCTAAGGGTACCCTAAATCTATGCTTGGCTATAGTATTTTTATACTAGTACAAGATATGAGCATATCCAGACTCCGCCACTTGACTGAAAAAAATTCACGTGTGATCTCATCCTCCGCGAACATCTAGTCGCTTGAGTAATAATTGCATCAAGTACAGTAATAGTCTTTGTATAGCCTCTTTTGAAAGAGACCTTAGCAATGATATTTTGGAGATGTTCAAAAAATATGAACTTCGAGTAATAATATCGGAAAAGAGTCCCATTCTGGAACTCTGCGCCAACGATCTCCTCCAAATCGGTAATAATATTGATATGGGTTGTAAACATGTATTTTCATCCGGTTAGGAGAGTTGAACGAACGAATATATAGAACACACGTCGATTCTCCCAGGAGAAAGACTCCGCCAATGGTAATCATTATCACAAAACTAAGGAATTGGACATGATTCGCATTCTCCTGGTGGATGACCAGAAGAGCATTAGAGAAAGGCTAAAGTCCCTGCTAGAGACTGAGCCAGATTTCGATATCGTCGGAATGGTAGACAATGGCTATGATGCAATCGAGCAGGTTAAATTACTCCTTCCTGATGTCGTGCTCATGGATATGGAAATGCCTGATATCGACGGGGTGCTTGCCACCAAAATTATTTCTCATAGTTCGCTCAAAACTAAAGTACTAGTGCTCAGTAGTCACGATAGTGATGAATATGTCGCTCGATCGATCTATGCTGGTGCCAATGGCTATATTCTCAAAGGTGCTCCAGCTCAAGAAATTTGTGATGCAGTACGATTTGTGAATCGTGGTTACATGCAGATTGCACCTGGATTATTTGAAAAATTTATTCCTAACCAAGCAGCTCCGGGATTACTAGAATGGAAATCCAATGGGACAAAAGTTCAACAAGTCAGTCGGATTGACTATCCTGGTGGATTGGAATTAACTGGTCTCAATAAGCATAACTCAGTGGTGGTGAATTCCGAATTCGATCGACCTTCGGAGTTACTTTTAGATGTTACCGCAATGCGGCAATCGCGTAAATCGATCGGTTGGTATCAAGCCACCGCTTTGGTATTAGCGGGATTGGGATTAACATTTTCCTTATATCTACTCCGCCAAGGCTTAAAAAAACCAGCCAATCCACCCGCTCATGAAGATCGCGCTCAACAATTACACAATCTCCCCTTTCCTGGTAAAATCGAACCACTGCATATCACCAAAGTCGATGCGACTATTCCAGGATCGATCGTCGCCATCTATGTTAAAGTCGCACAGTCAGTTCAATCTGGCGATCGATTGTTGACCATTCGGAACATTGATGCCGAACATGCCAATCAAGCTAAACTGCTTCAACAAGAGCAGGTTGTCGCCGGACAAAAACAAACATTGTTCCAGCAAGTATCCCAGCAACGGCAACAGGCAATTCAGCAACAACAACAGTTGCTTCAACAACAACAAATTCTGATTGGCGAACAAAAAGCGGCTACCGGAAGAATTAGCACGATTCAACTAGCGATTGCCAATTATCAACGGAACCTGGCACCTCTCCGCCAACAAGTTGCCGATGCCAATGTGCAGGTGACAGCAGGGACAACTCAATCAGAACAATTTGCACTCAATCAAAAACGCGAAGCTATCGCCCGCGCTCAAGCACTTTACGACCAAACATTTGCTACCTATGAGCGATTGGCTCAGTATCAAAGTGAAGGTGCCATTTCCCTAGAACGGCTCGAACAAGCTGAAAAGGAGATGACTGTTGCCAAATCAGACCTAAATATTGCCCAATCTGAATATGATAGCTCGATCGCCGCTGCTGAAGTTGCGACCAATAAACAAGCCGCTCAAACCAAATCCACCAAACTACAACAACAACTCGCACTCAAAGAGCAAGCCGGACAACTCCAACAACTCCAAGCACAACTCCAAACTGCTCAATCCGATCGACAACAGATTGGGATTAGATTGCAACAACTACAACGCCAGAAAACTCTCCCAATTTCTACCAAGAATCTGCCAGTGACTCAAAAACCATTGCTGGAACCTACCACTGTCGATATTACCGCACCAATTGCTGGTACTTTGATCGAAATTCCCCTGTCCGCAGGAGATCGAGTATTTACCGGAAATAGACTAATTGGCATTACCAACCCCAAAAAACTCAAGATCGGTGTGGATTTAGATCCACAAGCTGCAACATTACTGAAAATCGGACATCAAGCGATCGTCAAAGCCGGAACGTCAACCGACAGCCAGGAATTGGTCGGGATAATTACTAATATTATACCGCAAACAGATCGATCCACTCAACATGTCGAAGTCGAATTTACCAATCCCAAACCAACTGTCCTAATCGGTCAAACTGGTACCGTGTATTTTCCGAAATAGGGGGATAGGGAAGAGGGGATAGGGATTAGGGGATAGGGACATGAATGATTGAGTATTAGGGACTTATTATCTACGAACAGCAACAAACTATTATCTCTATCCCCTAATCCCTCTTCCCTAACGATGAAACCTTGCATTCTCATGACAACCGAAGGCACCTATCCATTCCTCGGCGGGGGTGTGAGTACTTGGTGTCATGAATTAACCCAACAGATGCCAGAAGTCGATTTCAAGATTTTTGCGATCGTGGCAAATCCCTACCTGTCGCAACAATATCCCCTATCTACCAACGTCACACAAGTACTCAAGGTGCCACTCTGGGGGATGGAAGACCCGATCGAGTATGGATGGAGATTTCCTTTTTCTCGTGCCTTAAAGAGCAAAATTGCCACAACTGGAACGATAATCAGTCAACGATTCATCCCCTTATTCGATCGACTATTAACAGGAATTTTATCGCCAGATCTGATCGATATCAAGACACTCGGTCAGACATTCGTCGCCATCCATGAATATTTTCTGCGATATGACTATCACAAAACCATGATGTCGATCGAAGTGTGGGAGAGCTTTCAAAAAATAGTCACCACCGCTTGGCAATCACAAGTTAAACCAGATCGAATTACTATTGGTGAAATTACGGAAACGCTTAAGTTATTATATCGGCTATTTATTCCCCTGCATGTTCCAATTCCACCTGTAGATCTCATCCATTCATCATCAGCTAGTTATTGTGGATTACCTGGAGTAATTGGCAAGATCAAATATGGAATACCCTATTTACTCACCGAACATGGGATCAATATTCGCGAACAGTATCTCAACCTTCGCACTGGCATTTCCTCAATTTTTGTTCGGCGATTTTTACATTATCTTGTCGGCGCGGTGGTGAGATTAAATTATCACTTTGCAGATCTTGTTTCGCCTGTTTGCAGCTATAATACCCGCTGGGAAAAGTGGTGGGATGTACCGCCAGAAAGGATTAAAATTATTTATAATGGTGCAGACCCAGAAAAATTTAAACCTCAAGATTATCCCCCAAACAGTCATCCTGTCGTGATGAACATGGGACTAATTTTCGCGCTCAAAGGACAACTGACTTTGATTGAAGCTGCGGCAATCGTTCGCGACAAGTTTCCCGATGTTGAATTTAGACTTTATGGTAAACCTTCAGATCTAGAATACTTTGCCCGCTGTCAAGCAAAAGTCAAAGAACATAAATTAGAAAATACAATTAATTTTGCTGGCTTTACTAGCGAACCGTGGCGAGTATATGGCGAAGCTGATATTGTGGCAATGTCGAGTATTTCCGAAGGTTTTCCCTATGCAGTTATTGAAGCAATGTTATGCGAAGCAGCTATCGTCTCTACCGATGTCGGTGGGGTGAGTGAAGCATTAGGCGATACTGGATTACTCGTTCCAGCTAATCAACCCATCGCTCTCGCTGAATCTATCATTCAACTATTAAGCTTAACTCCCAAACAACGGATAGATTTAGGTAAGAAATCTCGACAGCGAGCATTAGATCTATTTACGCAGGAAAAATGCATTAAAACTTATCTCGATACTTATCTCCAACTAATTCGCAAAGCAAGAATTACCCAACTGAAAATAGTTAATAATTGATAATTGATGTATTAACCTTGTCTTTTTCAACAAGCAGGGTTTGCATAATCTCCCATCTCTTTTATGATGACAAATCATTCGCTTCAGAATTTAATAAATTCAATTTATACTAATTATCCAAATGTTTGCGATCCGTGGGAGATTGTGGCAATCGTTGAAGCATTGGGGTATACAGATAAAGTGATCGAAACTGAGTTTGGTTGTCGCGATGCTTTAGTCTTGGGACAGTTCATCTATGCCCAGCGCGATCAATTTCCGTTTATAGAGGCTAGTCAATCTATCAAAGAAGCACCTACATTAGTAGATGAAATTCGGATTTTTGCGTCGCAATTCTCTCACAGCTTTGTTTATACGATTCCTTTTATTATTTTACTAATTCTCAACTATTTGCCTGTCGAGACGAGGATAGATATTTTACCGCCAGAACTGAATTCTCTATTTGGATTTGTCACAATGGCAAGTTTGATTACTAGTAGTGGATTTGTCCAAATGATTAGCCGCAGAGGTCTATTTTATATGGGATTAAAAGATCCGATTCAGGCTAATCGGATCTGTATCCCCATCCTACTAATGGGAATTTTTACAACTATTTTTCTAAGTTCGATCGGAATTATCTTTGGATTTTATCAAGGGATTGCTGCTGATGGATATATCATTATTGCAGGTATATATTATGTGATTCTTAGTACGATTTGGATGCTGTTTGCGATTGTCGGACTTCAGTATCAATTTGCAGCACCAGCGATTTTAATTGGGATTACTTGTTGCTTTTTTGTTTTTAGAGTATTTATCAAATTTAGTGCCTTAGAAGCACAAGTGGCGATGATCTCGATCGCATTTATATCACTAGCTATTTTATCGATATCTAACCGACTTAAACATCGATCAATTAAACCGAAATTTGGTAGATTAGTTTCGCTACCACACTTAAGTATTCTCGTCTACTTATTAGCCCCATATTTTTTGTACGGAATCGTTTATTTTGGATTTATCTTTGCCGATCGATTAGTTGCAAATATCGCGACTGCTGGTCATTATCGATTGGTATCTGGCAATAGTTTAGGCTATCAAGATAGCATGGATTTAGCATTATTAGATTTGCTGCTAATTGTGCCACTAGTTGAATATTGTAGCTATAAGTTAATCACTTATTGGTATGGTCGAGCTAAATCGATGACTTTAGCAGAAGCTAAAAGTTTAGCTTGGACACTACAGAAAAAATACTGGTCATCACTCAATCGTATTTTCTTGTATTTTGGGCTATTGATATCACTAACACTTGTCTTGATTTCGCTCCTTCATCGTAGTCAAGATGATAATATATTGACGATCGTTGCGTGTATCGGATATCTATTATTTGCAATCGGTTTGTTCAATACAGTGATTTTACTCAGTCTCGATCGATTGCAGGATATTTTAGGTATTTTGGCAACTGCAATGTTAATTGATTTTATTGTTGGTTATCTTCTTAGTAGTTTATTTGGTATATACTTTGCCGTAATTGGATTAATTGTAGGTGCCATATTTTTCGCAGTTAATTCCAGCCAAAAAATTCTCACAGCAATCGATCGATCTGAATATTGTTATTTTTATAGTGGATGGTAAATAATTGATAATTGATAGCCAAGTACAACGTGGCGGAAATTAGCATACCATTTTCGCTCTAGTCTTCCATCTCAGATCCTCTCTCCCCTCTCCTCTTCAATTTCAGCTACTATTGAGATCGTTCGGTTTCTAGATAGGGTTTAAATTCGCCTTCATTTGTCCATTGAATTGCACCATCTCGACCAGTATAGTAGACCTTTACTTGATTTTTTTCTAATAGCTTAACTGTTTCTGGATCGGGATTTGCTGTTGCGGCAATTGCTATTTTAGGATGAATGCTGAGGATTGATCGATTGGTGAGTTTAGCACCACTCCAATAGAGAATTTGAGCGGGGGTAAGTTGTTCGAGATCGATCGCTGGTTGAGCTTTGTCGGTGGTATCATCACCGATAACTAGCCATTTTTGATCGAAATCAGGAATTTCAATTTGGAAGATCGCTGGATTGGTTTTGATCGTAGTAATTGCCACTCGATCAAACTTATAAGATTTACCGACGGGTAATGAGTTGAATTTAATCACACCAGAATCAGTAATCTCTTCACCAATACTGTAAAACTCTCGAATTGGAATGGTAGCTGCGAGGGATTGCCAATTATTTAGGGCAGATCGATCGCGATTAAAATCGATGGCTCGATCGATCTGATTGATCGCCTGCTGTTGTAAAAAAGGCAGCATGACAAATCTCGTGACACTTTCATTTCCGGTATTGACTACGATTGCATGTCCGCGATCTTGGATCACTAAAATTTGTTTATCATTACTAGCTAATACCGTAATTTGCAGTTCGCTTGTTTTCCACACAGCTAAGGGAATCAGCACTAGCAATATACTGACAAATGTCAGTAGTTGCCAATTTCTCTGTAATTTAGGAACAGCCCATACAGCAAGAATTAATCCATATAATGCAAATAACTGCCATAGGGCAATTTGTCCCACGGCAAATGATGTACTCGGCAGGTAATTAAATAAATCGACGATCCAAATTAATAGCTGAGTAGGTGGATACAGGAGCCAGGAAATAGCACTACCAAAAACAGGAATTATCGATCCAACAAAGGCTCCAACCGTACCGCCAATACTAATGATACTAATTAGCGGACTAGTCAATACATTAGCAGGCAAACTATACAGGGGGAAAACTTTAAATACATATAGTTGAATCGGTAGCGTCCAAATCGATGCAGCTAGTGGCACCGTAATTAGATCGGCAATAGTTGGTGGTAGCCAATCTAACTTTTTTTGTAATGGCTCGACAGTAACAATCAATCCTAATGTTGCCAAAAAACTCAATTCAAATCCAATATCCCACACCCAGAGAGGATTGATAATTAATAACAACGTGCCAGCGAGAAATAACGAACTAAGCGGTTCGATTTGTCTTTTAGTTCGCAACGCAATTAATACAGCCATGCCCATCACTACCGATCGAACTACCGCAGGCTGAAAGCCAGCTAAACAAAGGAAAATCAGTAATGCAACGACTCCAAGATTAAATTGCCCCACCACCGATAATCGCTTGCGCGTGAGCGTGAGGATTGCATTGAGAATCAACGAAACTTGAAATCCCGATGCAGCCAATGCGTGAGCCAGTCCTACCCGCACAAATCGATCGTGCAAATCGAACGGTAAATCCACCGCATCCGATCCTAACACCATCGCCGTCACCAACGGTCCCACCGGAACATCTAGCCACTTTACCTGCGCCGCCGCCACTCGTTGACGTAACTTGCCCCAGCTCCATTTCTGTGTCTGACTTTCATCTGGTACCCGCAACTGTACCCCCCGCATTCCGGCAAATCCACCCGACTGACTCAAGTAGTCGCGAAAACTAAACCCACCCGGATTGGCATTAACTTGGGGTAGGTACAAGGTACCTGTAATCGACACCTCTACCCCAGGTTGCAAGCCCGTACCGCTCTGCAATGGCACTGTCACGTATACCCGACCATTAACTGGTCTGCTTACATCTGCTGGGCGTAATTTACCCTCTTCAATTTCACCCTGAATATCGTTGAGCTGAGTCGCATTGAGCCAAAATTGACTATTCTGATTGCGGGTGACACGAGGATAACTATCGACGACACCTTGAACGATCGTAAATTGTGATGTCCCTCGCTCGGCGGTAGCCGGAATATACTTACTAATATCATTCGTCGCAAGTTTGGGAATGCGGAATTCTAAGTAGAAACTAGCACATGTAGCGATCGCGATCGCCACTAGCAATAATTGCCACTTGGGACTTTGTTTCCAAAATCTCGGTAGAATCAACGCCATCGGAATAGCACCTAAAATCATGCCCCATCTCACAGATGGAGCGAAAGTAATCAGTAAACCAATGACATAAGCCAAACAAAGAACGATCACAGCTTGAGTATTCCTCATTGGGTTGGAGATGGGAGATGGGAGCAACTTTTCAAGACAGATGGGAGATGAAACTAATCGTAGGATTTTACCATCGTGTATGCTGAAGAAGTGAAAATGAGCCACAGAAAGCAGTTTCTAATTTTTCCATGCTGACGAATCGTCCTTATACCGTCGCTCTGATTGTCCCCACAGGTATTGGTGCCGCAATGGGTGGTTTTGCTGGAGATGCCTTGCCGATAGCCAAAGCTGTCGCAGCTAGTTGCGATCGATTAATTACCCATCCGAATGTGATGAATGGGGCGCAGCTCTACTGGAATATCCCGAACGCTCTCTATGTCGAGGGTTACGCCTTAGATAAATTTGCCGCAGGTACCTGGGGATTGCAACCAGTCAGGCGCAATCGAATCGGGATTGTCTTCGATCGATCGATCTCCGATGAATTGCGCGTTCGTCATCTCCAAGCCGCAGATGCCGCTAGAGCGACCTTGGGGCTAGATCTAACTGATTATGTCGTTACAGATATGCCATTGGGCGTAGAACTCCGTACAGCCTCTTCTGGAGCCTCCTGGGGGACGATTCAACAGCCGGATAGTCTCTTGCGAGCGGTGGATAAATTAATTAACGTCGCTGGAGCCGAAGCTATCGCTGTAATTGCCAGATTTCCCGACGATCCTGGGGCGACAATCCTCCACGATTACCGACATGGAACTGGCGTAGATCCTTTAGCCGGAGCTGAAGCAGTCATCAGTCACCTGATCGTGCGCACCTTCAAAATACCATGTGCCCACGCACCCGCTCTATCCCCAATTCCGATCGATCCGGAGATCTCCCCGCGATCCGCAGCCGAAGAATTGGGTTATACTTTTTTCCCCTGTGTTTTAGTCGGTTTGAGTCGCGCACCGCAGTTTGTTCGAGATGGGAGACGGGGGATTTGGAGTGATGAAGTTGATGCTGTGATCATTCCAGAATCTGCTTGTGGGGGAAGTGGTTTAATTAATTTTGCTCGTTCCTCACACACCAAGATTATTACAGTGTCGGAAAATCAGACGCGGATGTTGGTACCACCAAAATCGCTCGGAATTAAGTCGATCGCGGTAAGATCTTATCTAGAAGCGATCGGTGTGATTACAGTCGATCGAGCCGGAATGAGTCTCGATAGTTTTTATCCCCAGATCGATCGACTCAAAGAGATTTCAAGTTGATTAGAAGTAAGAACATGTGGGGCGATTGGTTAAGTAGCAATCATCGTCTATCCCTGTCCCCTATTCCCTATCCCCTATCCCCTCAAAGATGAGTAACTCCCAAAATCCAGAGATCGAACCCTTATCACGCATTCAAATTTTGATTGCGATGGCGGTAACTTCGATCATTCTATTTGGAGTTGCCAAGCTGTGGTTGTATTTTGGCGATCTGCAATTACGTCCGCTGACAATGACAGTGGAGACTTTGGGGATCGGCATCGCGTTAGGATTTGGATTGACAGGATTAAGTTCGATCGTATATGCGGTTTGGGCTACCTATCGTGAGAGTGCCGATTTTTATCTAGCAATGGTATTAAAACCCTTGGCTCTACCAGACGTAATTTGGCTGGGACTTTTACCTGGATTGAGTGAAGAATTGTTATTTCGCGGCGTAATGTTGCCCGCACTGGGTTTAGATCCGATCGGGATTGTGTTGTCTTCGCTCTGTTTTGGCGTGTTGCATATGACAAATGTACAGCAATGGCCATATGCAGTCTGGGCGACGCTGGTAGGGATGCTACTGGCATTTACAATGGTCGAAACAGGTAATCTATTTATTCCGATCGTCGCTCATATTACTACTAATTTTGTATCTGGGTTAGCTTGGAAATTGAAGACTAGAAACTAGTAATATGCGGAGATTTTACCCCACCCCAGCCCTCCCCTTATAAAAGGGAGGGAGTAAAAGCAAATTACTAGTGTCCGCCGACACCTAGATAGGTTTCGATTACCTTGGGATCTTTGAGTAATTCGGTGGCAATACCTTCATGCTTGACAATGCCAGTATCTAACACATAGGCTCGATCGGACATTGCCAGAGCTTTCTTAGCATTTTGCTCCACTAAGACAATCGCCGTACCATTTTGATTAATTGCTTTAATCTGTTTGAGTACGTCAGTTACTAAAGCGGGTGAAAGTGCGGCGGATGGCTCATCTAGCACTAGCAACTCAGGATCGAGCATCAGAGCTTTTCCCATCGCCAGCATTTGGCGTTCCCCACCAGATAGAGTTCCCGCGCGTTGTTTCCGACGTTCGGCGAGTCGGGGAAACATTATAAAGATTTTTTGTTTGAGCTGCTTGAGATCGCTAGAGCGGATAAACCCACCCATATCTAGATTTTCCTCGATCGTCAGCGACTTAAATACATTCGAGATTTGGGGTACATAACACATCCCTTTCTGGACAATTCGATCGGATTTTAACCCCGCAATCTGCTCGCCCTTAAAGATAATCGTCCCAGTATGCGGTGTCAGTAGCCCAAAAATTGTCTTCGCTAAAGTAGATTTCCCCGCCCCATTCCCGCCAATCACTGCGACTAGTTCGCCTGGTTGCACGACGAAATCAATGCCATTGAGAATATCCGATCCGGGGATATAGCCAGCGCGGACATCCTTAACTACTAGCAGCGGGGCAGATGTGGACATTGGTAAATCGACGGGGTTGATCAAAGCTAATTTTACCAGAAATCATTAACGATCCATCATCAAAATATGCTCTGTTGAGTCGATTAGCTAGTATCAAGAGAAGATTCGATCGATCTCGGCACTAAAGCCAGGTAATAATGGTGAAGTAAGCTTATCCCCAGCTAAAAGTGTCGCCACCAATTGCAATTGAGCATCAGTGCGACGATAGATTTCTAGTGTTTGCACTTGCCAATTGACAATCCAATATTCTTGTACACCATAACGAGAATACAACTTCAATTTGACACTCTTATCCCGTCGTTCATTTTGCTCGCCAGCCGAGAGAATCTCCACCATCAATTCTGGCGCAATCGTAAAGTGTCCGGCTGCATCGATACCTCGCTCTAAACGTGCTTGACTCGCCCACACCACATCAGGAATCACCGCATCGGTGGGAGTGAATACCACGCCAGGAGTTTGAAAAGGTTTACCTAATCTAGTCTCTCTCGACCAAAATTCTAGTTCAAAGTGGATATTGCCGCTAATACCTTGATGACGAATATGGGGAGCGCGAGTCACAAATAGTTCTCCTGCAATAATTTCATGACGCAGCCAGCCACCATCATCAGGCATGACATCGAGATCTGCGGTTGTCCAGTAGAGAGAATTAGCAATCATCGATTTCACTGGTAAACTCTGCTTTTATTATATTCGATGGTAAGCTTGGCTCTGATTATAATCTACTCATGATGATAGAGATTCGATCGACATTGTTGCTGTTGGGTTTTGTTTTGCTCTACCCAACCTACAAATCTAAATTTGTTATGTGAATCACATAAGAAGAATTTACAGCGAGACGGCTGAGATGATATATTTTGTGTAGCGATTAACGGGAGAGGTGCTTTCCGTCGATTCAAAGATGTTCTTCTAGACTATGAAGTTGAAAGACAAAACTGGTTTGATTTTTCGGGTAATCGAGAATTAACAAGAGTTGCAGAATGGCTTGAAAGTAATGGATTGACTCCAGAAAGAGAGCCATCTCTTGATTGAGATAGGGATAAAGGCGACGTGTGCTGGCAAAGCTTTCGGGCATGGTGATCGAATGTACTGTTATCTCGGCTCGACCCCAAGCCCCCTAAAAACCTAGTAATATGATTCCCAGATCCCCGACTTCTTTGAGAAGTCGGGGATCTATACCCCACAAGTTTGCATAAAAAATAGCAACCTTCAGATGAAGATAGCTATCAATATTAACGGATTATCCGTCTAAGAATTATCGAAAATTAGAGATTAGTAATCGCCGTAGTCATTACCACTCATTGGGCCGCCTGCACCAGCAGCTCCGCCGTCTTTTTCTGGTTTGTCAACGATGATACACTCAGTAGTTAGAATCATAGCTGCGATCGAAGCGGCATTTTGGAGAGCCGAGCGAGTTACTTTTGCAGGATCGACGATACCAGCTTCAAACATGTCTACAAACTCATTTGTTGCAGCGTTGTAGCCAACATCAAATGCTTTTTCTTTGACACGTTCAGCGATGATTGCGCCGTTTTGACCAGCGTTTTCAGCAATCCGTTTGAGCGGAGCGGAGAGCGCGCGGGTAACGATTAATGCACCAGTTAATTCCTCATCTTTGAGGTTAGCATTCGCCCAAACTTCGAGTTCAGGAGATAGGTGAGCTAGGGTTGTACCACCACCAGGCACGATCCCTTCTTCAACTGCGGCTTTAGTTGCATTGATTGCATCTTCAAGACGTAATTTACGGTCTTTCATTTCGGTTTCGGTAGCAGCACCAACTTTGATCACTGCAACACCACCAGCTAATTTAGCTAGACGCTCTTGGAGCTTCTCTTTGTCATAGGAAGAATCGCTTTCTTCCATCTGACGACGGATTTGCTCACAACGAGATTTAACAGTCGCTTCATTGCCTTCAGCAACGATGGTAGTGCTATCTTTAGTGATTGTGATCCGACGTGCTTGACCTAAAGATTCTAGTTTAGTTGCATCTAGTTTCAAACCAGCATCTTCGGTGATCATTTGACCACCAGTTAATACTGCGATATCTTCTAGCATAGCTTTACGACGATCGCCAAAACCAGGAGCTTTAACTGCGGCAACGTTTAATACCCCACGAAGACGGTTAACAACTAAGGTGGCGAGAGCTTCTTTTTCGATGTCTTCAGCTAAGATTAACAAAGGACGACCGGAACGAGCTACTTGCTCAAGAATTGGCACGAGATCCTGAACCAAGTTGATTTTCTTGTCAGTAATCAAGATGTAAGGCTGTTCGAGAACTGCTTCCATCCGCTCCATGTCGGTAGCGAAGTAAGGGGAGATATAGCCCTTATCAAAGCGCATCCCTTCAGTGATTTCTAGTTCGGTAGTCATCGACTTACCTTCTTCTAGAGAGATAACGCCTTCTTTACCAACTTTGTCCATCGCGTTAGCAATCATTTCGCCTACTTCGTTGTCGTTACCAGCGGAGATAGATGCTACTTGGGCGATGGATTTAGAATCTTCTACTGGTTTAGCATGAGCCGCAATTTTCTCAACGAGGAAAACAGTTGCTTTGTCGATACCGCGTTTGAGGGCGATGGCATTCGCACCAGCAGCAACGTTGCGTAAACCTTCTTTAACGATCGCGTGAGCAAGTACAGTAGCTGTAGTAGTACCGTCGCCAGCAGCGTCGTTAGTTTTGGATGCAGCTTGACGAATCAATGCTACACCAGTGTTTTCGACGTTATCTTCGAGTTCGATTTCTTTAGCAATGGTCACACCATCGTTGACGATCTGAGGTGCGCCAAATTTCTTTTCTAGGACCACGTTACGACCTTTAGGACCGAGGGTAACTGCTACCGCTTCAGCCAAGATGTCCATCCCACGTTCCAACGCGCGACGAGCATTTTCATTGTATATAATTCGCTTTGCCATAATCTTTAATTTTAGGAGTTAGGTGAAATGTTCGTAGAGGATCCGAATCTAGCCGACTACAGCTAAGATGTCTTTTTCAGATAACAGAACATATTCGTCGCCGCCGAGCTTCACGTCGGTACCAGCGTATTTGGAATAAAGAACTTTGTCGCCGACTTTGACTTCTGGCTCTTGACGGGTACCGTCTTCGTTGCGTTTGCCAGGACCAATTTGGACGATTTCGCCGATTTGGGGCTTTTCTTTAGCTGTATCAGGAAGTAAAATACCACCTGCGGTTTTTTCTTCAGATGCGCTGACTTTAACGAATACGCGATCGGCTAAAGGCTTGACTGTAGATACGGTTAACGATAATGATGCCATAGTTATTAGGAGTTTTTAGCACTCTCGACTTCTGAGTGCTAATCTATCCGATTGAGGTGTGGCATCGCAAGCAAGGTTTGAGTACGGGTTCCCGCACTATAGAACTCAAATGACAGGACTCGACGACGTTGCGAATCACGGTGGTGACTAGTATGAGTGGCTTAAATAAAGGTACTATTTTGGCGGGTGTCGGGTGTCAGGATAACAAAATGGTGTCTTTAATTATGCCGCCTAGTACTAGTCAATCGATCGACAATTAACGAGAATCGATCGATATAAACTACAAAACAGACCTCATTTTACGAGGTCTGTTTTGTAAGCTGATTATTCTGTTGTATTAACCAAATTGACCGCTCATCGAAGTTTTGGAGGAGCTGTAAATATCCTGACCATTTGCTTCATAATCGATCGTCATTTGGACTGGTTTACAGCGTTTGATGGCGACCTGAATACCTTGAGCTGATTCAGCCTCCAAATCCTCAACATAACCAGCTTTAGCAGCATCCGCTTCCACTGCGGTCGTGAAAGGCCCAAAATAATAAGTACAGTGAGGTCGCTCTGTGGTAATTTCTACCCACCAAGCTTGTCCGACGAGATGAAGCGCATTGCTCCAAATATCTTGAATATTCATTGGTTTCGATTCCGCTGATTCAAAAGAGGTTGATAATTTGAGAGACTTGAAGAATTGTTAAGCCCTAGATCCTAAATAAGCCCAAAATAGCGGCTTAACGCTCAGAAAGTCGTAACGTATTTGACAAACGCTGACGTGATATCTCGTACAAGCACATGGCAGCAGCGTTCGCAACATTTAGACTAGGGGTTTTTCCTTTGAGCGGAATTGACACCAAGTGATCGCAACCTTTTTGCGTCAGTAAGCTCAGTCCATCGCCTTCAGAACCAATTGCAAGGACAACAGGTCGTCGATCGGTAAAATCGACTGTATGAATCGCTTGCTCGGCTTCCGCCATCGTGCCATAAATCCAGAATCCGGCTTCTTTGAGTTGACCTAATGCGCGGCTAAGATTGACGACACGCGCAACGGGGAGATGTTCTAATGCTCCAGCAGCTACTTTCAAGACGGTGGAAGTGATCCCAACAGCGCGACGTTGAGGAATGACGACACCTTGGGCACCTAATGCTTCAGCAGTACGAACGATCGATCCGAGATTTTGGGGATCGGTAATACCGTCAGCAACGACGATAATCGGTGAATCAGTAGCGGCTAAGGCGCGAGTAATGAGTTCCTCGATTTCGAGGTAGTCGTGGGGTGCAACTTGTGCAACGATCCCTTGATGATTACCACCATTAGCGAGATAGCTCAACCGTTGGGCATCTACTTCATCAACGACGGTACCATTGGATTTGGCTTGGTCGATGAGGGTGAAGAATGATGGGTGGTGACGGAGCTTGGAGAGTACCCAGATTTTGTTGATTTGGCGTTCTTTTTCGATCGCAGTGAAGACCGAATGCTTCCCGTAGAGGTAATCTGTGACTTCTTCTTCGGTGATTTCTGGTGCTGGTGGATCTTGCCAACCGCCGCGATTGTTGCGACTATTGCTTGAGCGATCTTGCCACTCTTTGGGCTTGCCGGAACTGCGGCTATCGGAAAAGCGACGATCTCCAAATGATGAGGATGAGGAGGATCGATCTTCCCGATTATTATAGCTGGGTCGATCCCCACGACCGCGATCGGCGCTATACCCACCACTACGACGATCTCCACCAGCATCATCTCTACGGGGCTTATAACTGTCTGTACGGGGTGCCGAATCTCCCGAACGACTAGGACGAGGTACACCCCAATCTTTGCGTTCCTCACGAGGTTTATCGCGGCTGTCGAAGTTATTGCCTGGTTTTGGTCTGTCAAAACTAGCACCACCTTGAGGGCGAGGGCGATAACTAGAACCTACTTCAGGCGTACGCGGACGATACTCGCGATCCCTGTCAAAATTATTTGCGCCATCGGTCTTGCGGGGACGACGATCTCCAGATTTGTCATCAGGTTTGCCGCGATAGCCACCGTCTGACCCTTCAGTGCGGCGCGGTGCATCACCGTTCGGGCGATACCTGTCAGAACCACTTGGTCTACTATCTGAACTGCGGCTGGGGCGGAAATCGCGATCCCCACTGCCTGCACCATCACGATCTCGCGGACGGGGTGAAGGTTTACCGCCATCGGAGCGACGAGGTTTGAATACCATATGTGTTAGCTAAAGTTATGGGGATGGAGTCGGATCGAGATGGAGCAGGGCGAGTAATTCCGCAAGCCGTTGGGGGTTGGTAATGTAAAGATAACCGATTAAAGTCTCAAAACTCGTAGCCTGCTGATAAACTTCGGGATCGAGGCGACGCGGACGACCATTCGTCGCATTTCGGCCTCGTCGGACTACATCCAATTCTGCGGCTGTCAGATGGATGGATAGTCGTTGTAGATGGCTAGACTGCGCTTCGGCACGTACTTGGGCAACAACTTGTTGATGATAAACATGAGAACGTTTGGGCGGAAGCAAAAAGCTCGTGCGAACGTATAGTTCATACACAGCATCTCCTAGATAGGCTAGGGCTGCTGGTGACAGTTGCGGCACTTGGTTAGGGTGGACAGCTAAAATATTAAGCTGTTGCCAGCTTTGTGGTAGCTCGGTTTCACCCACAGCAATATCTAAATAACACTAAAAAATTTTGACTTAGCTTTCTAATTTTATCAAGCTTTTGTGAAACTGGTTTAAATCTGTGAATTTTGACATGGAGATTGGAGATTGGCACCAAACCAAAGTAGGGGCAATTCAGGAAGAGGCGCATCCTGTCTTGTCTCGCTCAATCTGGAGGAAACCTCCGCCAGATCGAGCCGCTATCGGATGGGTTTTGCCAACGCGCCCGCCTTAGTTCCCCGAAGGTATAGCGAAAAGCGCGGTCTTGGGGTTTCCCATGTGAAAGCATCTTTTCAAGACAGCGAGACAAGACATTGCCCCTAATGTTCGGCGGGGGATCGAGAAGTTCCAATTTATTTAAGCTACGATCCTCGCTAAAGTAGCAGTTCGGACAACTTTACGCTGCGGCAATCTGTGCTAGGGCTTCATCAACTGATGGCTGAAGCGAGAGGAATTTTTCTAATCTCACGAGTTTGACAGTTTGTGTTACCCGCGCATTTGTGACGATTTGAACTGTTCCTTCAACACTTTGGGCCTTCTTGACTAGTTGCACTAGTGCGCCGATGCCAGAGCTATCGACAAAATCAATTTTGGATAGATCCAGAATCAGATTTCCTGGTCCTTCTTCCACACATTTGTCCATCACTTTCCTAAAGGTTGGTTCGGAAAATGCGTCCAATTGTCCCGTGAGCCGGAATAGTTGATAGTTATCTTTGGCTTCCCGTGTGCCTCGGAGACTTACTGTTAAGCTTAGTGGTTCAGCCATAAAATTTCTTAGTTAAATAAATGTTTTTTGTGGATGGACAGATAGTGGATGGTGGATAGTGGGTGGGATACTAGTGCGTAACGGTGATGGTGGTTAGAGCAAAACTTACCGCTAGCATCCAAAGAAACCATTCACTATTCACCATCCGCTAACTTACTATCCCGCATTTGCTTGACAAATTTGCCAAACAAATAATCTGCATCGTGAGGGCCAGGACTGGCTTCAGGGTGGTATTGAACGGAGAAACAGGGGAGAGTGTTGTGCTGTAATCCGGCGATGGTTCGATCGTTCAAATTCAGATGGGTGACTTCAATATCCGCATTCAGCGACTCAGGCTCGATCGCAAACCCATGATTTTGGCTGGTGATTTCTACTGTCTGGGTGAGTCCTGCGGGTTGATTGAGTCCGCGATGTCCGAATTTGAGTTTGAAGGTTGCCGCACCCAATGATAGACCAAGGATTTGATGACCCATACAGATACCGAAAATCGGCTTGTCAGCAGCTAATAGCTCTTTAGTGGTGGCAATTCCTTCAATTACGGCTGAGGGGTCGCCAGGGCCATTTGAGAGGAAAATCCCATCAGGATTGTGTTTGAGGATGTCGGCGGCTGAGGTGTCGGCGGGAACGACGATGACCTTGCAACCATAGCTAGCTAAACGTTTGAGGATATTTCGCTTGACTCCAAAATCTAAGGCAACAACAGTTAGTTGTTCGCTGTTACCGTCGTCGGATTCGGGTCTAAATTCCCACATCGCTTCGCTCGGTTGCGACCACTCATATACCTCTGGAGTAGTAACATTATTGACGAGATTTAATCCAGCCATCCTCGGTGCAGAACGCACTAAATTAAGCAGTTCGGCAGGATCGAGAATTTCGGTGGAAATCGCGCCATTCATGGCTCCAGCAGATCGCAATCTGCGAGTCAGTGCACGTGTATCGATGCCGTGGATACCAGGAACATTGTGATGTTCGAGATATTTTGGTAACGAAGCTGTCGATCGCCAGTTACTCGGACGATAGCAGACATTGCGCGCGATCGCACCCCGAACATGCGGAAATGCGGACTCCTCATCATCGGGATTAACACCTGTATTACCTAATTCGGGATAGGTAAACACGACAATTTGACCGCTATAGCTAGGATCGGTGAGGACTTCCTGATAGCCAGTCATTCCGGTATTGAATACAACTTCCCCAATGGTCGTACCCATAGCTCCAAATGACAAGCCAGGGTAGGCTGTGCCATCTGCTAAGACTAATAATGCTGGCAAGACCGCAGAAACGGACATAGAATTTACAACGGGTTATTATGGCGCAGCCATTATATCACAAGAAAACAAGTTACTTTGAAATCAACTAAATTTCTGATGCGATAGTGATATCGATCGTATCCACCTCTTCGAGATGATGGTCTAATTTTATTATCAGTATTTGTGCGCATACGTAAGTATAAAATTTAGCTTAAAATATGCGTAACACACTGATATTCTTTCATCTTGTTACTATGTTTGAATCCGTCAATCGAGCTGTCAGTAAAGCTAATCCTCATCGCAATCGTCAGCTCCAATCTAGTTTAAAGCTAGCATTGACACAACTGTATGACTGGACTCCAACTAGTGGTGATTTGCAGCAGCTCGATTTGGCATTTGGCAGTGAGTGGAATCGGAGTCTAGGGTTACAATTGCTGCAATCTTGGTCGATTGGCGAACAGTTACCAGAGATTAATGTTGTTGCCGCAGATCGAATCAATGGTGCTAATGGTGCCTTCGATAGCACGAATAATAAGATCTACATTAGTCAGCATTTATTCGACCTTCAGGAATCGCAACCTAATTTCGTAAGTGCTGTGATTCTGGAAGAATTAGGTCATTACTTCGATGCACAAGTTAATCGCAAAGATAGTGCTGGTGACGAGGGCGCGATCTTTTCCAAGCTCATTCAATGTCAGCAAATTAGTAGCTCTGAATTAACTAGCCTCAAGCAAGAAAATGACCATTCTCAGGTCAGTATTCATGGTAAGGTCCACAATTTAGAACTAGGTACTACCTATGGTAATATTACCGTTGACGGTAGTCTCGCAGATTGGACGGCAAGTGAAAGATTAGATTCGGCGGCGAATGGTACAGCCAGTGCGGGATATGAGCTATATGGTAAGTACAATGCCAACAACTACTTACTTGCGATTAAATCGGCGCAAGCTATTGGCGCGGGTACTACGATTTGGCTGAATACCGACCAAAATAAGGCTACAGGCTATCAGATCTTTGGTGCTGCAATTGGTGGCGCGGAATACAACATTAACTTTGCGGCTGATGGTAAGGCTTACCTGTACAGTGGAGCTGATGGTCAAAATTATATTACTCCATTAGACTATAGTCTCAGTGCGGATGGATTGAGTGCAGAAATTGCCGTCCCCACTAGTTTTTTAGGTACGACGATTCCTACGGCAATTGATGTCTTGGCAGATGTAAATAATCAGGTATTTTTACCTGGTGACTACAATAATCTGGCGAAAATGACTGTTTTTCAAGCTGGGAATCCTAATCCACCGTTTGTACCCAAAAATATCTATGGCAACATCAGTCTCGATGGGAATCTAGCCGATTGGACTGCTGTAGATCGACTGGATGTTTTTGCTAGTCAACAAGTTGCTGGATACAAAGTTTATGGTAAAAATACCAGTGACGGTTATGTATTTGCGATTAATTCAACTAATCCAGAAGCTATCGGTGCAAACACGACGATTTGGTTGAATACTGATGGAAATAAAGCTACTGGATATCAGGTGTTTGGATCGACAGTTGGGGCTGAATATAATATTAACATTGCTGCTGATGGTACGCCATATTTATACAGTGGTGCAGCAGGACAAACTCTAATCGGACAGGTCGATTTTGCGCGCAGTAGCGACGGTAAAACTTTGGAAGTGGCGATTCCCAAAACGAGTATTGTGACGACAGGTGCAGATCTTAATGCTTATATTGACGTTAACAATTCCGTCTTTCTCCCTGGTGATTATGCTAGTAATAGTCTGAATGTCAGTAGCACTGCTTTACCGACTAGAACTAATTTTACCAAACGAGTCGCGATCGTTTATTCAGAGACTTCTGCAAATAAATTCTTCGATAAAAAAGCTTACGATCAACTATTTACCACCGCTCAAAATCAAGCAATTCAAGCTGGAGTAGCTTTCGATCTACTTACTGAGAGCGATCTCAAGGATTTGAGCAAATTAGTAAACTATGATGCCTTAATTTTTCCGTCCTTCACTAATGTCAACAAAGCAGATCTGAGTGCGATCGAAAGTTCCCTCAATCAAGCCGTTACCAAGTACGGAATTGGAATTATTACTGCTGGCGATTTTATCACCAATGATGAGACTGGAGCTGGATTAGCTGGCGATCCTTACAGTCGGATGAAGAACTTATTAGGAGTGCAACGTACCGCTGGCGGTGGCGTACTAAATGCAGTCGTTAAGGCAAAGGATGTCAATAACAATATCTTGTTACCTGGATATACCACTGGCGAACAGTTGATTAATTACGACAAAGGTACCGCTTTTGCTGCTTATAGTGCGGTAGGTACAACAGGGACAATTCTCGCCGAGCAGACAGTCAATGGCGTAAACTATAATGCAATCGTTGCCACCAACACAGGCGGACAAAACATTCACTTTGCTAATCAGTCGATCTTTGCCGATAGTAATATTGTAGCTCAAGCGATTGGATCGATCGTTTCCAAAGGCAATGCGCGTGTCAGTCTCGACATTACTCGCAATACTAGTCTATTCTTATCCCGTGATGATGTCGATCAATCTAAATTTTCGGCAGAAGCACCGACGGTAGAATCCAATCTATCTACTGTACTTACTGCGTGGAAAACTAAGTATGGATTTGTTGGCACTCATTTCATCAATATTGGTAACAATCCTGCCCTCGGCGAATCGACAGATTGGAATGTGATGAAACCGATTTACCAACGCTGGTTGGCATTAGGAAATGAAATCGCGACGCATTCATATACCCACCCAGAATTTCCGAGCAATCTTACTCCTACCCAAGCTGAATTTGAATTTAATCAATCGAAAAATGTTATCAGTCAGCAACTAGGTATTACGGTTACTGGTGCAGCAACTCCAGGCAACCCAGATAATTTAGCATTAGACCAACAGATTGATAATTATTTTCAATATTATACAGGCGTAGGTACTTCTTATAATAGTGCTTTCGGATTCTTCGATCCCACAGCTAAAGCAGTCTATTTCGCACCAAACATTTCCTTTGACTATAATGCGATTGGCTTCTTGAAATTAACGAATGCTCAAACTGAAGCTCTATGGGCTAAAGAGTATAATCAATTACTCAGCCATACCCACAAACCGATTGTTGAGTTTGCTTGGCATGATTATGGTGCAACTGGATCCGATCCCTTATATAGCCCTGCGATTTATGATAACTTCATCGCCAAAGCCGCCGCTGATGGTACCGAATTCGTCACCTTTGATGATGCTCAAAATCGGATTCGGACATTCCAAAAATCAGCCGTAACCGTCAACCAAGTTGGTGATGTAATTACTGCCCAAGTTACTCCAAATATTACCACCGCTGGAGTTGGTAAATTCTCCTTAGATATTCAGTCTACCAAGCAAATCAAAAATGTTGGTAGCTACTATGCCTTCGACAAAGACTCAGTATTTTTGACCAAAACTGGTGGTAACTTCACCATCAATCTCGGTACCACCACCGATAATGTCACTCACATCGTCTCCCTCGCTCAACGCGCCGAACTCCTATCCGTCGCAGGCGACGGTCAAAACCTCGACTATACTTTTAACGGTGAAGGTAAAATCTCGATCGATCTCAACATCCCCACCGGAAAAGGAATTACCACCACTGGATCCGATAGCTATACCCTCATAGGCAATCGCCTCGAAATGACTTTTAACCAGTCAGGAACCCACGCAGCGAAAGTAATCGTCGGAAACGACGTCGCGCCAATCATCGGCACCCCCATCGCCAATCTCACCGTCAATGAGACTACAGCAACTAGCTCGATCGATCTTACCAGCGTCTTCAAAGATTTAGATACCACCACCGATGCAAATCAGATTCTCAAATCGATTCAAGTCGCCGGAAATACCAGCATCGCCACACCCACAATTGTCGGCAACACCCTCACCCTCAAATATCAACCCTACGCCTTCGGCTCTTCCGCCATTACCATTCGGGGCACATCCGGCGGCAAAACAGTAGACAACACCTTTACCCTCACCCGCAGCCCCAGCAATTTACCTGCAAATACTAGCTCCAATTTGATTAACGGCACAGCAGCTAATAACACCCTCACCGGATCCACCCTCAGCAATATTATTCAAGGTTATGGTGGTAACGATACGCTCAGAGCTGGCACCAAAAATGATGTCCTGATTGGCGGCACAGGCAATGACAACCTCACTGGCGGCAGCGGTAAAGATATCCTTGTCGGTGTCGATCCTACGAGCCTCACCGCCGGTAGAGGTGAAATTGATACTCTCAACGCCGCCGGACAAGGCGATCGATTTGTCCTCGGCGACACCAACCAGGTTTATTATAATGATGGCAACAATACCAATCGTGGTCTGAATGACTACGCCAAAATCGTCGGCTTCTCAACTGCTGCTGGCGATATCATTCAACTCAAAGGCAAAGCCGCTGACTACTCCATCAGTGCATCCCCTGCTGGTGTGGTAGCTGGTACCGCTATTTATAATAATCTTTTTGGTCAGCCAGAATTAATTGGTGTCGTCCAAAATGTATCTGGATTGAGCCTAACTGGGACATATTTTAGCTATGTTTGATCTCTCAACAGCACCTTTTTTCCATGCGTCGAGATTCGATTTTTTACCAATTATTCCGTCAATCGCCGACTCTGTTGTTCTCACTTTTGCCGCAACCGCCAATTAATGCCGAACAATATCGGTTTGATGCGGTAGAAGTTAAAGAAACGAGTTTTCGGATGGATGGAGTATTTATCCCGCCGACAGCGGCGGATATTATCTACTTCTGCGAAGTACAGTTTCAACTAGACGAGTTACTATATGAGCGGATGAAATCGCGCTGAGGTTTCCTCAGCGTTTCACCAAGCAGCGGATGCTCAGTGAAATAGCCATTTACACTTATCGACATCGCTCCCGTTATGATGACTGGCGAGCAGTGGCGATTTATCCGGCTCGAAACGTCGAACAATCGAATACCACGATGGTGCGAGAGTTGCTTGCTTCCGGTAGAATTACGCCCCTCTACCTCGATGAATTGGGTGCGGTAGCAGATTTACCGATTGATGTCGGTTTGATGGTGCTGACGACGCTAGAAGGCGATGCAGCGATTGGGAGTGGGCGAACTTGATGAATGGCTAAATAATTCTGGAGATCTATAAAATCTCTAAATCGGTGGACAATTATCTACCGTCGCCAGTTTAAGCTCGTTCTCCATCTTCTTAAAGCTTCCTCTCGTTGTCGGGCTTTATCGAGTGAAAGTGGTATTCCGTTGTTAGGATTATATTCAATAGTTAGATCCGGTGTGATTTTAAAGAACTTAATACCCTCATTTGGAGGGATTCCGTTCTCTCTTAACCATCTTTCACGATCGTGTTGCCAATACTGTAGATGATCGTGAATATCTCCACCCAAGTCTTTTATTATAGAGGCAGACAGATTATTAGAGTGAAAAAGTATTTGTTCTAGCTCGGTGGTTTTGGGAAAAATCCTAGTTTCACTACCTTCTCCTCTAAAGAGTTCAACTACCAGCAATTCTTTGAAATCAAAGATACACACCTCAGTTTCATTGCCATCGTCCTCTAAGACACAAATATCTTTAGTACTCAAACTATCTTTTACGCTGATGCGTGAAGATTGAGGTAGTAAAATGCGAATCTGTTCAAAACGATCGGTAAACTCACATCTTGCACCAATACATAAAGACTAGTATCAATCGTGACCAAAGTGTGAGAAAAAGGGCACAGAACAATATTAACGAGAACAGTGAACACCATTCTCCCGTGTGCCCAAGCTCTACTCTACACATTGATGGGAT
>JANYDE010000148.1 GCA_025359915.1 Chamaesiphon sp. 336R_metabinner_41
GCTGAATTTCGACAAGACAGGCATTACCCCTACAAAAATTGTTCGTGCGTTTGATACATTAATTCAGCAACGCCATAAATTGAATTAGTACAGCTTTAGGCGGACTTTGCAACAATAGCCGCGATTTCAATCGCTGGCACTCTAGTATTTAATTATTTTTTACAGGTACAGGCATATTTGACGGCTTAGGTTTCGGGGGAATGTATTTCCGCAGTCTCAATCCCCAGAAACCAAAACAGTCAGCTATTCCTATATCTGTGAAAAATAACTAACAGGCATTGATGAATGCAGGGATGACTTACTGCTCGTGGTGAGTGTAGCCTTGCCTTTGGTGACAGTTTACAGCAATCTCTGCAATTTAAGGTAGGGGCAATTCATCTCGTAAGTCAGCAATGCCCATCAATTTTCCGAATTTAAGCACAATAACGCAATATCTTGTAAAATTTTGATCGCTTATTGATATTTAGTAGCAATATAGGCAATAATAAGTTTGGCTAAAATAGAATTATAGCCAAAACTAAAACGTTCCATTCTGAGTAAGGTTTTATGCTGGTTCCATTTTTGATTATGCTGCGCGAAGGGATCGAGGCTGCCCTGATCGTCGGGATTATTGGTAGCTACCTGCGCCAGACTGGTCATGTGAAGTGGATGAAAGCAGTTTGGCTGGGTGTGGTTTTAGCGATCGGACTATGCGTTGGTGTTGGCGTAATCCTCAAAGCAACTACTGAAGACTATCCCCAAAAAGAACAAGAATTATTTGCATCAATAATTGCTCTAAGTGCTGTGGGTGTGTTGAGCTGGATGGTGTTGTGGATGAAGAGCGCGGCGAGAACGATGAAAACTGACATTCAAGCCTCGATCGATCGAGCCGTTGCATCGGGAGATCGATCGGGTATTGCTCTAGTTGGCATGGCTTTTCTAGCTGTGCTGCGCGAGGGTTTGGAGTCAGTATTTTTCTTATTAGCTACCTTCGAGCAAAACGTCGGCATCCAAGCTCCCATTGGCGCAATTCTGGGTGTGATGACTTCTGTTGCTGTCGGCTTTGGAGTCTATCAAGGCGGCGTAAGACTCAATCTCCAAAAATTCTTTCGCTGGACGGGTGTATTTATTCTATTCGTGGCGGCTGGGCTACTAGCGAGTGCCTTTCGCGCCGCCCATGAAGCTGGTGTCTGGAATCTATTTCAGGGAGTAGTATTCGACATTAGTAATATCTTGCCAGTCCATAGCCCAGTTGGCACAGTATTAGCCGGAATCTTAGGCTACAGTGACTCGCCCACGGTGACAGAAGTAGTCGCTTACTTTGGCTATTTACTCCCGATGCTATTGCTATTTTTTGCCACTAGCAAAGCACCTAAACCAACAGTTCAATCTTGAATTAGATTTTAGGTTTTAGACGAACTTGTTACGCTCAATTATTTATAAATCATGAAACTTTCACAAATTCGATCGAGCCTCGCAGTGATCTGTTTATTAGCTGCAACGATGGCTGGCTGCTCTTCTAGCCCAACTAGCACAACAGAAGCTCCCCAGGCAGCCGCACCAACAGCAACAACTACCACCGCCCCAGCCGAAGCCGCTTCCAAAGCTCCTGTAGACTTAACGGCACCAATCGCGGCATATAAATCTTACGTCGCTCAGGAAGTCGATCAGTTAACCATTAAGACAAAAGCTTTCACCGACGCGGTAATAGCGGGAAATCTGACTCAAGCCCAAAAACTCTATGCGCCCGCCCGCGTTCACTGGGAACGTTCCGAGCCAGCAGCAGAGGCATTCTCCGACTTAGATGGCACAATGGATCAGCGCGCTGACAAATTTGAGCTAAAAGAAAAAGATCCCAAGTTCACAGGTTGGCATCGGCTCGAACTGATCCTATTCCAGGATAAAACCACAAAAGGAACCAAAGAGCTGGCAACCCAGTTGATGAAAGATACTTTAGAGTTACAAAAAAGGATGAAAACTATAGCTATCGAACCTAAAACGATGGTAGGTGGTGCCGCTTCATTAATTGAAGAAGTCGCAGCTAATAAAATTAGTGGTGAAGAAGATCGCTATAGTAGAACCGATCTGTGGGATTTCGCAGCCAATGTTGATGGCTCCCAAAGAATTGTTGAACTATTGCGCCCAATGTTGCAAACGGCTAATCCTGAGTTACTCAAGAGAGTAGATAGCAACTTTGCGAAAGTGAATACTGGACTTGGCAAATACAAAACTCCAGATGGTGGGTACCAAGCTTATGACAAGCTCAAAGATCCAGATCGTAAAGACTTAAAAGCAGCAATTACACTCCTAGCTGAAGATCTCTCCAAGCTGCGTGGAACCTTGGGCGTAGAGTAATATTTCCACTATTTTGCAGTTTAGCTCAATTAAAACAGACAGAGCATGAAGGTTTTCAGCATTCTCATTTTATCAGCGATCGTTCTATCCAGTTGTTCGAGTAGTCAAGCTGATGACAAGACAACTCAAGCAGCTACTCTCCCCCAAACAGCGATTTCAGTCGGCGAAAAAAGCTGTGACAAAATGGAATTGAGTGTAAATAGTGGCAAAAATATATTTATCGTCACTAATACCAGCACTACAGCTCAAGTAGAGTGGGAGATTATCGAAGGCGTAAAAGTTGTCGAAGAAGTTGAAAATCTGGCTCCTGGATTTGTCAAGAAGCTAAAAGCCAACCTCAAACCTGGTGAATATGGGATGATTTGCGGACGCAAAAGTAGTCCTAGAGGCAAAATAACCGTCAAGTAAGATCCCCGACTTCTTCAAGAAGTCGGGGATCTGTCCTCACTCACGACTAAATTTATTAAAAACAATGGAAAATATCTCAAAAAAGTCAGGATTGATTATCACCCCGCGCATCACTCGTCGCGACTTATTAATTGGGATGGCAGCAGCCGGAGGAGTTGCTGCTCTGACTAGCCTTGGCTATAAAGCGATCTCTAGCAAAGAAGAAGATACTACTCAAGACATCGTGCCTTTTTATGGTATTCATCAAGCTGGAATCATCAATCCCTCACCAGCACAGGGGTTAATCGTATCTTTCGATATCTTGGGCAAGAATAAACAAGATCTCACCCGCTTATTCAAAACTTTAACTACACGGATTGAGTTTTTAACAAAGGGCGGTAAAGTAACCCAACTCGATCCCAAATTACCACCAGTGAATTCTGGCGTAATGGGCGATCGAATTTTCCCTGATAACTTGACTGTTACGGTGGCTGTGGGTGCATCTTTATTCGACGACAGATTTGGGTTGAGTAAGGCTAAACCCCTCCATCTCGTCAATATGCCAGCATTTCCTAATGATGCCCTGGATGCCGATCGATGTCATGGCGATTTACTATTACAATTCTGTTCTAATACTGCTGAAACCAATATTCACGCGCTACGGGATATTATCAAAAATCTGCCCGATTTGATTTCTTTGCGTTGGCAGCTCGATGGATTTTTACCACCCCACACGCTCAAAAAACCAGGGGAAAGCGTTCGGAATTTACTCGGCTTCAAAGATGGCACTGCTAATATCAATGCCACTGACGATAAGCTGATGGACAAACTCACCTGGGTACAGCCAAAATCTACCGAACCAGCTTGGGCAGCAGGTGGCACGTATCAGGTAGTCAGAATTATTCGTAACAAAGTTGAATTCTGGGATCGAACTCCACTCAAAGAACAACAAGAAATCATCGGTAGAGACAAGTATACAGGCGCACCTTTGGGGATGAAAAATGAGAAGGATATTCCTAAATATGACAAAGATCCCGAAGGTAAAACAATTTTCAAAAATGCTCATATTCGACTAGCTAATCCCCGAAATCCCGAAGCAGGATTGATTCTGCGTCGAGGGTTTAACTATTCTCGTGGTTATAGCAAAGCAGGGCAATTGGATATGGGATTACTATTTGTCTGCTTTCAATCAGATCTCAAACTTGGTTTTATTGCTGCGCAGAATCGTTTGAATGGTGAGCCATTGGAAGAATATATTCAGCCAGTCGGTGGCGGCTATTTCTTTGCGCTACCTGGTGTTCAGGATCGAGGCAGTTATTTGGCTAAAACGTTAATTGAAGCGTAGTTGAATCAGTCAACTATTGGTGTATCTGTAAAAACTCACTAAACATTGATGTAAGATAAAACAGCGAGATATATCGAGTGTCCCCTATGACTGCTGCGCCCAAACACCAGAAAGCCAAAGCTCTAAAACCCAACAGTGTCAAACCTGCAAAGGAACTGTGTAGCGAATGTGGATTGTGCGATACCCATTATATCCACTACGTCAAAACAGCTTGTGCTTTCCTCAATCAGCAGATTCCCACCCTGGAGACTCAAGCTCATGGGCGCAGTCGGGATTTAGATAAAGAAGACGATCTCTACTTTGGCGTACATCAGCAGATGATGGCGGCGCGAAAAATCGATCCGATCCCTGGGGCACAATGGACGGGAATTGTTAGTACGATCGCGATCGAGATGTTGGAGCAGGGACTAGTAGAAGGCGTTGTCTGCGTCCAAAACACCCCCGAAGATCGATTCACACCCATGCCGATCATTGCGCGGACGAGGGCGGAAATTCTCGCGGCTAAGGTGAATAAACCCACCCTATCGCCAAATCTGTCGATCCTCGAACAAATCGCCGAGTCGGGATTGAAGAAACTATTAGTTATCGGTGTCGGCTGTCAAATTCAGGCATTACGGGCAGTAGAAAAGGAATTAGGCTTAGAGCAACTATACGTCCTCGGTACTCCCTGTACCGATAATGTCACCCGTGCGGGCTTACAGAAGTTTTTAGAAACCACTAGTCGATCGCCAGAGACGGTAGTTTATTATGAGTTCATGCAGGACTTTAATGTCCACTTCAAACATGAAGATGGTTCGACGGAATTAGTGCCCTTCTTCGGCTTGAATACCAAGGAATTAAAAGACGTATTTGCACCATCCTGTTTGAGTTGTTTCGACTATGTAAACTCCCTCGCCGATTTAGTCGTCGGTTATATGGGCGCACCATTTGGTTGGCAATGGATCGTCGTTAGAAACGATCGCGGTCAACAGATGTTAGATTTAGTAAATGATGCGATCGAGACTCAAGCTGTAATGTCTAAAGGCGATCGCAAAGCCGCAGTCCAACAAAGTATTCCCGCCTACGATAAAGCAGTCACATTACCAATGTGGGTAGCGAAAATCATGGGTGTAGTCATTGACAAAATCGGCCCGAAAGGATTGGAATATGGGCGGTTCTCGATCGATTCTCACTTTACCCGCAATTATCTATTTACCAAACGTAATTATCCTGAAAAGTTAGAGCAACACGTCCCAGAGTTTGCGAAGAAAATTGTCGATCGGTACAAGTTACCTGATTGAGTAATCAGGCATAAAACACATAAATTATGGTATAACACTGACATCTAAATGGTGGGTACTGCCCACGAGCTAAAACCGAATAACAAATAATCCTCTAACTATCAACTTTCAACTTTCAACTGAATTAAGCCACTCCTCCATCTGATCCACCGTTTGCCAACTAAACATCCCCACAATCAAATCGTCGAGTTGCTGCTCATTCTTTATTCCCCAGCAGTTTCAACCACATCGTTGCCGAGCTATATTCCAATTGCTCGCTCACGACTATGCCCATCCGCAAAAGTTTGACGATGACCCCGACTTGGGATTTGACTAATTCTAGCTTGTGGCGATCCCGACCCGCGATCGCCCACCGCACTTCATTCGGCTTAGTATGTTTGGCAAAATACTGGACAGTTTGCTGACCGACGAAGCCACTGGCACCGTATAGCACTACATCATAATTTGTTTCACGCATTTTAAGTTAACTCCATTAAGGTTACTGATACCAAATTAAATTGAGTAAATGACAGATCGGCTCCTCCCCTTTATAAGGGGAGGTTGGGTGGGGTAGATATGTGTTGCTTTAATTCAATCGATTGGTATGACATAGAAATTGTCCAAATAATCCAAATTTCAGAGCGGCACCACATGATGAAAAGAAGCCAAATCAACGTAGCGATTCCGCTCGTCAACGACGTGGATAATATCCACTAATTGGTGATTCAGGATGATGCTACTTGCGCCATAAGTATGGCGAGCATGGACATTTTGATAGACAGTTTCATCGATACCGCTCAATGAAACGATAATCTGGGACTGAGACTCAGCTAGGGATTCAGCCGAAAAACCAGAGAGGGGGCTTTGCTCGTCGATCGGGTGCATCAATGTCCACGGTAGTGAAAAAGCGGGATTGTGCGATCTCAGTAGATGCAATTGATAGAATCGCCGGATATGCCGTCCTTCTGCGGTGACTTCATCCCTGCTGAGGGAGAGCGTCACCTGTGCTTCTAGAATCTGATTCCGTCGTTGATTGGCAGTACGAAACATCAATGTAGGCAGATTATTCTGGGTCATAACTACCGCAAACTTGCTAAACATCACCTTGGCGGTGGGACGAGAAAAGCGGGCAAAGCTAAGTCCCGTCAATAGGGCGATCGCGAATAGACCAGTTATTGCTTCCATTACAACTATGTAATTGGCATAAGTAGTTTTCGGTGACAATACTCCATAGCCAATCCCAGCCAGAGTCTGAACGCTAAAGAAGAAAGCAGCTTGGAAGGAGCCATTACCGTTGACGATACAATCTCCGCCCAGCAGGTACAGTCCAGCAAAGCCGATATTCAAGGCTAGGTAGAGCAGGGAGACGATCGAGATAAAACCCAACCAAGGCAATGTCAGCATCAAATGGTAAGGCTCTTGCCAATTGCTATACCATTTGTCTAGTCCCTGAACTGAAAATAGCCCATCTTGAACCTTGATATGGATGTTGTTTCTTGAAGACAATTTCTGAAATTGACTGCTGGTTTTAGAGATTTTCATATTCTGCCTTCGCATGTCTCTTCATGATTGAATTCCTGAATAGTCAGATCGGAATTGAAATAACCGATTGATTTTGACTGGACAATTGAGTGAATTAAAGAAGTGCTCGTTGGCGTAGCCTACCGGAGGTAATCGATTAAAGGTGTAATGACTGCGATGTTCTTAACCAGCTCATCACTGAGCGAGAACCGCTGTTTTAAGTAATTTGGATCGTTGTAACTCAGCCACACTTTCCCGTCGGCTGCTGACCATGCCAGTGCTTTTAGAGGTAAATCTAGGGCGATCGTTGGTGCTGCTACCATCAGCGGCGTTCCAGCTTGAGGATTACCAAATAGCAACAACTGGGTTGGACGAAGGTTTAGACCAACCTTTTCGGCTTCAGCCTGTTGGTCGATCCGCGCAAAAATAGTGATGCCTTTTTCCTGAAGAATCGCTGCTAATCGATCGATGGTTTCAGTCACTGAATAGGGGCTGGGCAGACTGATAATGCCGTTATTTGCATTCATAACATTGGACTTCTCAATGGTTTTGGTAATAGTTGTTTTTAGGGATATTCAAATCTGGACTATACCGCCATGACAAATGCTCATTTGAGTTTGATGTCTCGATCGATGGCTGGAATTAAATTTCTAACGTTTGCTGTTGGTTAATGTCTGTTGCAGCGCAGTTACATCGGCGGGGTAGCGATCGCCTGCTGCTACTCCTTTGGGCGCGACGGCTTCAATCCGCTTCAGGTCATCTGCTGTTAGATGAATGTCTGTTGCCGCAACATTTTCCTCCAGATATTTGCGCTGCTTGGTGCCTGGAATGGGAACGATATCTTCTCCCTGAGCCAACAGCCACGCCAAGGCAAGTTGACTGGGTGTTGCACCTTTTTCAGCCGCGATCGCCTTTATCTGCTCCACTAATTGCAGATTTTTGGCGAAATTCTCTCCCTGAAAGCGAGGGGAAAATCGGCGGTAGTCGTCTGCTGCAAAATCATCGGGGCTGGTGAATCGTCCTGACAGGAAGCCCCGACCGAGCGGACTGTAGGGCACAAATCCGATGCCCAGCTCCCGGACTACAGGCAGAATCTCATCCTCTGGATCGCGACTCCATAGCGAATACTCTGTTTGCAATGCTGTAATCGGGTGAACGGCATGAGCGCGCCGAATTGTGGCTGGAGTGGCTTCCGAAATCCCTAAATAGCGAACTTTTCCCTGCTGCACTAGTTCTGCCATTGCCCCAATTGTGTCTTCAATGGGCACATTCGGATCGATCCGGTGCTGATAGTAAAGGTCGATCGTCTCCACACCCAACCGCTTGAGCGAAGCATCACAGGCTTGACGCACATACTCCGGTTTCCCGTTAATGCCGTTCCATGAGCCATCTGACGATCGGACAATGCCAAATTTCGTCGCGATCAAGTAGTGATCGCGATGACCTGAGATCGCTTTACCCACCAACTCTTCATTAGTAAAGGGGCCATACATATCGGCAGTATCTAGTAAGGTAATGCCAAGTTCTAACGCCCGATGAATGGTGGCGATCGCTTCTCGATCGTCTTGTCCACCATAGAAATCAGACATGCCCATACAGCCCAATCCTAGTTCTGAAACCACAAGTCCTTGACTACCGAGTTTGCGTGTGTTCATGAGTATTCTCCTTGATTTATTTGTCCATAACACTCTGGATTGTGACCCGAACGTTTACCTGTCACAGGAATGTCCTTCGTTATTGGGCGACAATGCCGCCATCAACGGCGATCGATTGTCCAGTGACAAAACTAGAAGCGTCTGAGCAGAGCCATAGCACAGCATTTGCCACTTCTTCCGGCGTGCCCATCCGACCCATTGGCTGCCCTGCTATAAGCTGCTCGATCGCCTCTGGATTTGCTTGGGAAAGGCGATCGAACATCTCAGTTTGAATTGGCCCTGGACTGACGGCATTTACCCGAATTCCTTGCTTGGCATATTCCAATGCCAACGATTTTGTTAGCCCTTCGACAGCGTGCTTGCTAGCCGTGTAAATCGGTACCATTGCCCCACCGACCAAGCCCAGAACCGAACTGGTATTGACGATCGCCCCACCACCACTTTTCAATAGGGCTGGAATCTCATGTTTCAGGGATAACCATACCCCTTTGACATTGATATCCATGATGCGATCGTAAGTGGCTTCGGTTTGCTCTGTTAACGGTGTGGGATCTTGCTCTACGCCAGCATTGTTGAAAGCAATGTCGAGCCGTCCGTAGTGGGTCATGATTTTCTCAATCAGCATCTGCACATCGGCTTCTTTAGAAACATCTGCCGAAACAGCAAAACCTTCCCCACCCATCGCTTGAATTTGTCGAATCGTTTCTTCACCTTCAATTTGCCGACGACCTGCAACAACAACTTTTGCTCCAGCTTGCGCCAGGGCGATCGCGGTTGCTTTACCAATCCCTGATGTTCCACCTGTAATGAGTGCGACTTTTCCAGATAATGTAGTCATTGTTAATCTCCTGAATCATTGCTTTACCAAACTTTTTAGAACTTGAGCCGACATCGCCGCCTGTCGAGGTAGCTCTCCAGGCGCACCCAGAATTTCGTCACCAATTGACCCTACCTAAACTATCGGTTGGATAGTTTTTCTGGAGCTAGTTTTAATTGAGCTTGGAGATCGCTCTTACTTAGCGTTGATGTGTTGTCGCGGTGCCATACCAGGATTGATCTTCATCGCCAATTCTTCCAGAGATTGTTGACACAACTCCGAATGAAGTTCTTCAGCGGTGAAATCATAACCATGTTCTTTGGCGATTTTGTAGTAAGAGTCGATATCTACGGCTGCTTTGAGTTCCGCGATCAAATTCAGATCTTCATTGACAGCTTGGACGAATTTATCTACTGTTGTCTGAGCCATAATGTCTCCTGTTTTGTTTTAGTTAAGTTTGGATAATTGGCGATCGAGCCGCGTGGGTTTTCCCCAATCGATCGAATTGGTTAGGAATGAGAACTAAATAATTGGGAATTCTTCCTTGGGTAGGGGCTATAAGATTTTTGACCTAACTGAGGATTTGTTCGAGTTCGATCAGATTACCGTCTAGATCGAGTCGATGTAATCTTTCAACCTCTTTGGCGGAGCCTCTCGGAACGAGAATCGCTTGCAATCAATTCGCCGACAATTTGTTCGCTACTTCCATTGGTATACATATTTGCGGTGTCGATAAAATTACCACCCGCTGCGACAAACGTTTCAAAAATCTGACGGCTGGTATCCTTGGGCGCACCCCAGCCCCAATCGTCACCGAAGGTCATCGTACCCAAACACAGTTCGGATACTAATCCACTTTTACCTAATAACTTATATTGCACGATCGAATTCTCCTTTGATGTTATGAATTTACTAAGCTGAAACTCTGGTATCG
The DNA here is from genome assembly GCA_025359915.1 of Chamaesiphon sp. 336R_metabinner_41. Taxonomy (GTDB): domain Bacteria; phylum Cyanobacteriota; class Cyanobacteriia; order Cyanobacteriales; family Chamaesiphonaceae; genus Chamaesiphon. Next base: position 10,253 of record JANYDE010000148.1, read on the forward strand.
TGCCGATCGTTCCCTATTTACGGGTAAAGGGTAATCAAACATTTGCTTGAAGTAGTCCTCGCGAATCTTCCAGTCGATCGGGTTGATTCCCGCTGCATAGACGCGTACTAGCACTTGACCTGCTTGAGATTCGGGGCGAAGTACATCATCGTAGATATAGTCATCGCAGAAAAAATTATGCTATTAAGCTGCCATCTGGCATCGAAGCTTTTGCAGTCAACTACTCCGATATAAGATGGCAACTAAAATAATTATTTGGTAAATTTATAATACGAACTTATCAACTTCTATCCTAAGCTAAAGTTGTGAGGATTTCGTGAGGAAAGTATTTGCAATCAGTCTCTACTGAAAGTATCTATCTTAATGTTTAATTCATTATTTTATGGCTTTTCATGGCTACACATAATCGAAATTATCTAATCTGTCTGTCTACATGTCGACGGAGTTTAATTTTAGTTTTTCAATATAACTCCAATCAAAAGGGGTAGATAAAAACTAAAAATAATCTAAAAAAATTTCCAATATGATAAAAGCTTAATTTGAAAAAAATAAATCTTATTCTCCAGGGAAGAGATTACTAAAAGTATCTATGTAAACGAAATCCGATCTCGTTTGGAGAGCAATTATTTTTGAGGGAGTTAGACAGGCTAATGCAGATTTCTGGTTGGAACAATTTGCTAAGAATCAGATCCAGCGGCATCTTATTGGATCGCAGATCTTCGTCTCTCCCAAAAATAATTACTCTCCGTATTCTGTCGCAACGTCTTATATACTTGTAGCAAGGCTTTCGTCCCTATTTCTCACACCTGTGTATAGATTTTTATTCAGTCTGATGCTGATTGTTGCTGTATGCTTAGTTGCTAAAGTACCTAATGCTCTAGCAGAGACGGTTTCATCTCCTCAAACGTGTAGAGTAGGGATGTATCTTTCATCCTTACGCGACCTCGACTTAGCAGAAAAGAGGTTTAGCAGTGATTTCTATTTGTGGAGTGTCTGTCCAAGTAAGGAGTTACAGCCGTTGAAAAGTATGAAAGTGCTGAATATTCAAGACTTTAGGCACTTCAAAGCAGCTTATGATAGCACTTTAGAGCGGAAGGACTTGCCCAAATGGTTTTATCCGCAGCAGAAGGTTTACTGGTCGGGACGGAAGATTCGTGCAACACTGTATCAAAGCTTGAACGTTAGTAATTTTCCCTTCGATCGCCACACACTAACGATCTCACTTGAGGACACTACCAAAAATTCGACGCAGTTTGTCTATACTCCTGACTTTGAAAATTCTGGATACCAGTCGAATCTGGATTTGGACGGCTGGAAAATTACCAGCTTTAAGATTGCCGAACAGAAGATTCCTTACACAACTACCTTTGGTAATCCAGATCTGGTTTCACCGCAAGGCAGCAACTCTCGCCTGGTGGTTTCAATTGAGATCGCACGGATTAAAATTTTCAGTTTTTTCAAGCTGACGATTGGTGTTTATATTGCTTTTGCAGTCGCGATGTTGTCTTTCTTTTATGACTCCGACAATACAAGTCTAGCCAGTCCGAGAAGGGCAATCTATATGGGTGCATTATTTGCGACGTTGTTGAATATGCGGGTGCAGGAATCTGTCTTAGGTCGTACGGAAGACTTAACCTTAGTAGATCAGATTCACATTGCCACCATTCTCTATGTTTTTGGGACTGGGATTGTGTCGGTTTACTCTCGACTAACTGCTGAAAGTGGTAAAAAGAAGCAGGCAATGTGGCTCGATCGTCGTGTTTTCTTTCGATTATTTACTTTCTCATTTATCATGTTTAATGTCATCGCGATCGCTTATGCAATCATTGTGGGCTAACGAACAACTGTTTTACAATTTTAACGGTTTAAGGGATTAATCAGCGATCGCTTTGAGCTTCTTTCTCATTCTGAATGCTGCTGTACCACCGATGATTGTGCCGACGATTGTGAATGGTTCTGGAACCGATGTTGTTGCTTGAATACTAGAGGTAGAACCCAAGAAATTATAGTTATCAGTAGTTCGATTATATAAAAAGAGATTGTAAGCCGTGCTACCAACTGCAACGGGTGTACCAGATGGGTCAACATTATTGGCAATAAAGTAATACGGATTTTGACTAGGTGTTTCCGTGCTGATATTTAATGCTGTCAGGTTGGGCGTTAGAGTATTATTGTAATCTAAACGGAAAAATTGGTCAGTGGAGATGCCGTTGATAACCTGACTACCACTTTGGAGCAGTGTATTGTTAGAGTCAAAAATAGATAGCGACTTGGATTGCAAAAATTGAGTTGCAAATGGCGCAGATCCCGGACTAATTTCGGAGAAAGAAGCAGGCGCATTGCTTTTAGTCGTAAAAGAACCTTGGGCTGAATATCCATTGCTAAAAATTCGCATTGAAATTGAAGTCGATTGCTTGAGCGGATGAGACTGCAAACATCAGGCTAATGGGTGAACAAGCCATTGCTAGCAATACAGAAAACTTGTGGATTTTCATAAGAACATTTTGTCAGGATTAGGGGCAAATGCAAAATTCAGAAGCTGGTGTGCTCGAACCACCATCATCGTTGGATAGTACTTCACAAATACAGCAAAATCTATAAGTCAAATGACGCACCTAACGATCAAATTTCAAAAATTTTATATACAATGGCTTGACAATCGCGATTTAATTAGATCTCATTTTTTAGATCTCGATTTTAGATTTTAATTTTTTAATTAGATAATAATAACATGTATAATATTTATCAAATCATTCAGCAGTTCTAACTCTTTGAGGGTAAAGATAGTAGGGTATAGATCCGTATTAACATTATTTCCTCATTAATGAAATTGATATTGATTATTAGTCGGATAGATGGCAATTCTAATTAATTTAGTCGCGACGATCGAAGTAATTATTACGATATTATGCTGACTTTTTTAGAGCATTTTCTAGCTATTTCATTATTGATGAGATCGATATTTATGATTAATGGTATCAATATCGACTTTTAAAGGATGTTAGAAAATAGGGGAGGTATAGAATAGTCAAGCAAGTCTGCGTATCATAAATCGAATCATGGCAATGTGAATAAAAGCCTCAGAAGACAGGTCAATGTTTAACCCCAGTTCCCAGTTAAAGTTTTTTAGTGTTCGGGTGATAATTTTGCGCTTAAAAGCTAGTAAATTTGCGATCGTCTCGATCCTGTGTATTAGTCTATGGTTACTGATGGGGGACCTCTCTGCTATGGCAGAACCTGTGAAATCTCCCCAGACTTGTCGAGTCGGGATTTATCTGACATCTTTACGAAATTTTAAGTTTACCGAAAAATCATTTACAGCTAATTTTCGGGTCTGGAGTGTTTGCCCATCTAAAGATCTGAAGCCTTTCGGAACGATGGAGATCGTTGATTCTTTAGAATCTGAGGACATTTCTGATAGTACGCTTGGTAAAAAAAATCGTTCTGATTACTTTTCTACTAAGGGAGAGGTTTATTGGTCTCAACGGGATATTAGTGCCGTTTTACATCAGAATTGGGATGTCCAGAACTATCCATTCGATCGCCATACCTTGAAAATTTCTTTAGAAGAAGCCGTTCAAGATACCTCTGGATTTGTTTATACACCAGACTTCAAAAATTCTGGTTATCCGCCCGATCTCAAGCTAGGCGGATGGAAGATTAAGAACTTTGTCATCCAAGAGGAAAAGGTAGCTTACCAGTCAACCTTTGGCGATCCAGAGCTAGTTTCCAAGCAAGGAGTCCACTCCCGTTTGACTGTTTCGCTCCCGATCCAGCGAATTAAATATATCAGCTTTTTTAAGTTGACTGCTGGTGTCTATGTTGCCTTTGCTGTGGCGATGCTGTCATTTTTCTATGAAACCGGACAGCCTAGTTTGGTTAGTGCTCGAACGAGTTTGCTAGTAGGCTGCTTGTTTGCGGCATTAGTTAATATGCGGGCACCAGAGTCTGTTTTAGGGCGCACAGAGAGCCTAACGATGGTCGATGGAATTCACATTGTGGCGATCGTTTATATTTTTGCGGCAGCTCTTGCCACCGTCTTTTCCCGATTGACAACTGAAAACGGGCAGGGAAAGCGAGCGATGTGGTTAGATCGTCGTCTGTTGTTTCGGTTTTTCACGATCTCGTTTATTGTTATTAACGCGATTTTTATTTCTCATGCAGCGATTGTGGGTTGATAGACGATCGAATAAGTTGTAAGTGGTTCTTGAAATAACGTCAGTTTCTCCTTGCACAGAGGCTACGCCAACGGGTTAAGAATATTGGCTTCGTTCTAGTACAGCCTACGATTGAAATCGTGGCTAGTGATGCAAAGTCCGCCTTCGCGGACTAATATATCGTATTGAATTACCCTCGTACCTTGACAACCTAAACCTAAACCTAAAATTTAAAACTATGGCTACTGTAACTCAACAAAAGATTCGGATTCGGTTAAAGGCATTCGATCGTCGCTTATTAGACACCTCCTGCGATAAAATCGTTGAGACAGCCAATAGAACTGGAGCAACCGCAATCGGCCCAATCCCATTACCAACCCGCCGCCGTATCTATTGTGTCTTGCGTTCTCCCCACGTTGATAAAGATTCCCGCGAGCACTTTGAAACTCGTACCCATCGCCGGATCATCGATATCAAAGATCCTTCAGCTAAAACGATCGATGCTCTAATGAAATTAGATCTACCAGCAGGTGTAGATATCGAAGTGAAACTCTAGATCTTGAGTTATTAGTTTATTTTTTAAAAGTCCTCATTTGAGGGCTTTTTTGTTATTGATAGTTGCTCCCTACTTTCGTTAGACTATTTGCATTAATCAGCCTCAACGATCGTGCCTTGATGATAAACAATTTTCCAATCAGTGCCACATCTGCGCCAAATAGTCGATCGCCGCGTCACGCGCTCTCCCTGATTCAGGGTATAGGTAATCAGGTAATTATTAGGCGCGATTTCTAAACAATGAAAATCTCGTGTTTCCCAAATATCTTCATGGGGCTGTGAATGACGCAGTTCCAGCGTATCCATGACATATTTGCGACTATAACGCCGACCAGAAGCACCCACCTCCCAGAATGTCTCGATCGTCATATTTTCAAAGTCTTGGCGAGTTGTGGCAAGCTCTGGTCGATGGAAAATCGGCTCGCGCTTAATGAGTTCGTTTAACACATCGCGATCGGCTGGGTCTATCTGCTGAACACCTTGGTCTGTAAATCGGTCGTTAGCAATATTATCTGACATTTCTTCTGGCTGCATCGATATTTTTAAGATCTAACCACTCAATTAATTGGCTTGAACGTCACTATATCACTTGAGCGAATGAAAATCTTTACGCATAAATGAATTATCATAAAAAGTAAGTTGCGTTGCTAGAGATCGATCGCATGGTTAATACTCAAATCCGCTCACTCACAAGTATTGCCAATTTTTTTCCAGCCTCAAAAATTTAGCAAAAGATTCATGATGGAAATATCACAAAGAGTGGCAATCTGGGATGATGTTGAATGGCTTGAGCCATTTTATGAGTCCGTCATGCGACCATATTATATCGAACTTAATCTCGAATGGGATAGTACTAAATTTCGTGAGTACTTCAATCCTCAATCGACAAAGATTATCCAATTCGATGATATTGAGATCGGGATGATTCGAGTTGAAGAAAGAGCAGATTGTGTTTATCTCGCCGATCTCCAAATTCGTGATGAATACCGAAACAGAGGTATTGGAACAAGCTTAATCGAATCATTAATTCGATCGGCGAGTATTGCGAACAAACCTGTTCGACTGCGGGTACTCAGAGGTAATCCAGCCAAGAATCTATATCTCAGATTAGGCTTTAGAGAAGTCGAGATATTTGATGATTGCGAGATACTCGAACGAGTATAATATCTCTGAGAAGTTTCTACCCGATCGGTAGGCTGCTATTATATCGATCTCTGCTCCGCCAGTCACCAAGATCTACCATTGAGTTAGAGATCCCAAATACGCCTTAAGCACCTAGCACTAATGAGACGAGATCCGTTAACCTTATAAATAGATCCTAAGCTTTTCATAAACTCAGCAAATGGCACCATCTTCTTCGATCGCTGTGAGAGAACTTCCCCTATTTCCGCTCCCCGAACTGGTGCTATTTCCGGGTCGTCCGTTGCCGCTACATATTTTTGAATTTCGCTATAGAATCATGATGAACACAGTCATGAATAGCGATCGCAGGTTTGGGGTATTGATGTGGGATCCTGTCAAAGGACAGCCAGCAGATATCGGTTGTTGCGCGGAGATCGTCCACTTTGAGAAATTGCCAGACGATCGGATGAAAGTTTTGACGATGGGACAGCAGCGGTTTAGAGTGCTGGAATACGTGCGCGAGAAGCCCTATCGAGTGGGCTTAGTAGAGTGGATTGAGGATCGACCTACTGAGACTGATTTGCGCCCCTTGGCGACCGATGTAGAGCGTTTACTGCGCGATGTTGTGCATCTGTCGGGGAAGCTAACGGAGCAACCGATCGAACTACCAGATAATTTACCAGATTTACCGATCGAGCTGTCTTATTGGGTGGCTAGTCATCTGTATGGCGTGGCGGCGGAGCAGCAGGCTTTGTTGGAGATGCAGGATACGACTAGTCGGCTCGACAGAGAGGTGGAAATTTTGACATCTACTCGCAATCATTTGGCGGCTAGAACTGCGTTGAAGGATGCTTTGGCTTAGAGTTTGAGTGGTTGCGTGGATCTACCCACCCCGCCCTACGGGCACCCCTCCGAGGAGGGGATTTTAATACCCTCCTCGGAGGGTTTTGGGGTAAATCCCCTCCGAGGAGGGGCGAATCAGCCGCAAGGCTGATGCGGGGTGGGTAAATCTTCGCAGCAGTCAAATCAATCTAAAATCGTAAATCTAGAATCTGAAAATCGAGATGACTGTGGACGCAATTAAATTTGGTACGGATGGTTGGCGGGGTGTAATTGGTGCTGAGTTTACATTCGATCGATTGTTACTAGTTGCACCGATCGCAGCAGCGGTGTTGGCGGATACTTATGGTGCTAAGACTGGTAATCGGAAGATTATTGTTGGATTCGATCGACGGTTTATGGCGGAGACTTTTGCGAAGCGGATGGCTGAGGCTGTTCGGTTAGCTGGGTTTGATGTAATTTTGAGCGAGACGTTCGCGCCGACTCCGGCATTTAGTTGGGCGGCTCACAGTCAGGATGCGTTAGGTGCGTTGGTGATTACAGCTAGTCACAATCCAGGGGCTTATTTGGGTTTGAAGGTGAAGGGGAATTTCGGGGGTTCGGTATCGCCAGATGTCACCAAGCAAATCGAAGCAAGATTGGGTGAAACTTTACCGACTAGTCAGCCTGGAACTTTGACTACTTTCGATCCGTGGGAAAGTTATTGTGATGGGTTGCGGGAGAAAGTCGATTTAGCGAGTATCCAACAATCGATCGCGTCTGGTAAATTAACAGTATTTGCGGATGTGATGAATGGTTCGGCTAGCACTGGTTTAGGACGGTTATTAGGATTGCCGATTACGGAGCTAAATAGTAAAACAGATCCTTTATTTGGTGGCGGTGCGCCGGAGCCTTTGCCGAAATATCTATCGCAATTGATGCGGGTGATTAGCAGCCATAACAATGAGCCTGGAATCAGAGTAGGTTTAGTATTTGACGGCGACTGCGATCGAATTGCGGCTTTAGATGGGTCTGGTGAGTTCCTCAGCTCGCAGATTTTGATTCCGATTCTAATCGAGCATTTGGTCAAACAACGCGGCTTTACAGGCGAAATTATCAAGACAGTTAGTACTTCTAATCTCGTCCCCAAAATCGCAAAACTTTACGATCTGCCGATCTATGAAACTCCAATTGGCTATAAGTATATCGCTGATCGAATGTTAGAGACTCAGGCTCTCATTGGTGGGGAAGAATCGGGTGGAATTGGTTATGGCAATCATATCCCCGAACGAGATGCACTACTGTCAGCATTATATCTGCTCGAAGCGATCGCCAAATCCCAGCAAGATTTAGGTGATTTATACCGTGCCCTGGAGATCCAGACTGATTATAATTTCAAATACGATCGAGTAGATATACATCTGGCAAATATGGATGTGCGACTGCGCCTAATGGCTGAATTAGAGAGCAAACCATTTAATAAGATTGCTAATATAGAAGTACGCGATCGCAATCTGGCTGATGGGTATAAGTTTAATTTAGCTGATGATAGTTGGCTATTAATTAGATTTAGCGGGACAGAGCCAGTCCTGCGGCTCTATTGTGAAGCAGCGACGATCGAGCAGGTACATCAAACTCTCGCCTGGGCGCAGGATTGGGCTAAAGGAGTTGAAAGTTAGCTAATTTTCACGGATGGTTAATTATGAAAAGCTTTATTTGTGTAGTAGCGATTTCTACAGCGGTGATTGCTTTATTTACCCCGCAATCAGTTTTGGCGCAAACTGTGTTTGTACAAAGTGTTTCATCGAATGGTAATGCTTCAAATACGATTTATATACCATCGAGAAAAGCAACGACAATTACGACGATCGAGCGGGTAACTTCCAATTTTTACCCTAATAATGGTGTTACGACCTCCAGCACTACGACATCATATTCAGGTGGTACTTATCCTAGCTACCATAATTATCAACAGGGACAATCTACGATAATTTTGCAGCAGCAGAATGTCTATCCACGTGCTGTCAAAGCTGCTTGTAGCACTTCGATCATTGGCAGTCCGATTCCCAGTCCAGTTGCCCTAAATGTTGCGACTGGTCAATTATGCTATTAAATTTAGAATGAGGATTTAAACCCTTACTCCTTGTTGAATTATGGTTAATGTCTGTTTTCTCGATATAGACGCAAGCCAAATTCGCCCGCTGGGGTAGCTTGACAGTTGCGGATATCAGCTTGCATCTGCGGCGGTGATAACGCCAGTGGAGATGGCGGGATGGATTGTTCTAGCGGCTGAAGGATCGGTGCAGCTAGTGCGGCAAACGTAATATCAATCGCTGAAAATCGATCGCCTAATAAATACTGCCGTCCATCTGCTAGAATTTGATTGACTCGATCGAATACCCGTTCAATTTCTCGGTAAGATTCTGCTGCTGAGGTGGGATTAAGATCGAAACTATCGGTTAGGATCGATCGAATCTTGGGAAACAGCATCGGGAATAATAGTTTTTCCCAGACTGGTACGCCGAGAGTCCAACGCGGATAGAGAAGCTGAGGTGTCAGAATATGAGAATATCCCCACCGACGAGTATTCACTCCTAGAGTGAGATTGAATAATGTTTCTAGCTCTGTGCTGAGTGCTTGTAATTCTGGATTGTTCGGATACAATTTTCCAGGATGCAGTGTATCTAAATATCGCAAGATATCTGTCGAGTCATGAATTGCACCAGTATCTGTAGCCAATACTGGAACGCTAGTACCACCATATTTTTTGGTAGCACCACGATGAAATGGTGGCATGTGTGGCAATTCTTGAAACGGAATCTGTAAATAATCTAATGCCCAGCGCACTTTTTCACTGTAATGACTGACAGGGATCGTAATTAGTCGAAATTTCGTTGGCATTAATATTATCCTATTTGCAACTAATAGTTTGCACTCAGTAATTCACATTTTACCGATCGATTTGAGTAATTGCCACTGTCCCACTTAGATCCGAATTAGACGATGATTTTTAATCTGCACGCCACAGGATTCGAGTCTTTTATCCCAACCGCGTTGAGTACCGATGGTGCTGGTTTCGCTAAATAATCCTGCTTTTTCTTCAGCCTTAGTAAACTTCGCAAACTTTGAATAGAGCGGATGATTTGGACTAAGAAATGTTTCTTTGCGATGAATGATGGGTGGATTCTCGTATTCTGAATAGTCGTGAAACTTTAGGCTTAAATCGCGTAAGTCAATTTTCATTCCCCACTGCAATTTAGGATGCTCGATTGTCTCAAAGTCGGGATAACAGAGGTAAGAAATAGAGGGCTGTTCGGTATGAAATTTGATGATATTTGCATCTTCAGTCCAGCCAATATTTCGACTTGCGCACCCTTCATATAGGCGCAGTTTTGAATCAATTTCATTTAGTGCTGAAATATGGACGTAGAGAGCCGCAGGTAGTAATTTACCAATTTTGCTCTGTTTACAAGCTTGTTTAATTATACCTGGTTCACCGATTTTAAATAACAATCGATCGGCAACTTCGCAGGCTTCATTATAACTACCAAAGAATGCTTTAATATCAGCGCGAATTGTTGGGGACAATTTTTTGATGCTGCGCCCTTTATTAAAATGAGCTAGAGCTAAATATACCTGTAAATCTAACGATCTCTGATAAGCAATTGTATCCCAATCTGCTTCGTCAGTGGCAGTTAACACGATCTGAAATGCGCGTTTGATACTACCAAATTCTTGAACTAATTCAGCTTCATCGGCGAGTTCTTCTTTAATCGGAATTCGTCCGCGCTCACTGACAAATTCCATTAATGGTGTGAGTTGTTCTTGATAGTCTTCAAATTTTTTGCTCTCAATTCGCACACGGGGAGTAGACATGCGCGTATACAGTCGCGCCGCTCGAAAAGTCTCGGCTTGAGCTTCATCTCTAAATACTAAAAAAACACCTAACCCAATCGGTACAGCATCAACAGTCAAGACTCGATCTATATACTCTTTTAATTCTACTTGCTGATAGTATTTTTGAAACGTATTCCGCTTAGTTAAAATACCATCCCCGTAGGCTAAAACACCGCGTAAATCATTGACTAAAATCTGTGCGGCGACGATTAATACTTGTCCTGTCAATTCCCACGCATGAGTTAATGCTCGATCGCGTTCCGCCGGATCTTCGATCACATTAATGATATAACTTAGATTGACGATATCAGCCGATCGAATCTCAACCTCAGGAAAATAATAAGGATCCCAACCTTCGCATTGATAACCCAACCCTGTTAATCTTTGAACATCCCCACCAATCCCACAACCATAGTCAAAGATAGTTGTTTCTGGCGTAATAATACCAGACTCGATCGTCAATCTTACCGGACGAGACAATTCAACCCGCGTCATGGCGGCGCGATGTCTTTCAACTTCTAATCCAATTGGTATTTGCATAGTTGACAGTTGACAGTTGACAGCGATAATAATCCTAAATAAGTTAGATCGTAGTTTTAGCTAATATTTTTTTCTACCGCAGAGGCGCAGAGAAAGAGAAAGATCACTCAGATATTTTCTCTAAACTCATTCCTCTGCGTCCTCTGCGCCTCTGCGGTTAAAAGAAAAAATCTGAATTAATTCAATTTTATAACCATTTGGGTCTTCTACAAAAGCAATTACCGTGGTTCCATGTTTCATCGCCCCTGGAGGGCGAATAACCTTTCCACCCTTGGCGGTAATTTCCGCACAGGTAGCGTAGATATCATCCACCCCCAGAGCGATATGACCATATGCCTCGCCGAGGATATATGCTGAGGTATCCCAATTATGGGTCAATTCGATGACTGTATGGTCAGACTCAGCCCCATAACCGACGAAAGCGAGCGTAAATCTACCCTCTGGGAAATCCTCGCGGCGTAATAACTGCATCCCCAACACCTCGCAATAGAAGCGGATAGATGTATCTAAATCGCCAACTCGCAACATTGTATGTAGAAAACGCATAGCTGTATTTGAATAATTAAAATAATTTGGTAACTAAATTTGCTATTTAGGGGGTCTTCAGGACGTATGATAACGTGTTGGCGGCTATTGTCGCCAGACGAATAATCGGGGTGCTTGCTACATTATTTACGGAAGGATCGAGCGCGATCGAAGGAAGAGGGAATATAACTATGAATATGCCAGATATGGCGATTACGGAAATTAGAGCTAGAGAGATTCTCGATTCCCGTGGTCGTCCGACAGTAGAAGCCGAAGTATACTTAGCCAATGGTGGATTTGGGCTAGCTCAAGTTCCCAGCGGCGCATCGACAGGTAGTTTTGAAGCCCACGAATTGCGGGATGATGATGCTAGTCGGTATGGTGGGAAGGGTGTACTCAAGGCTGTTGCCAATATTGAGGACGAAATCGCGCCAGCATTAGAAGGAATGGATGCTTTCGATCAAATGGCGATCGATCGCACGATGATCGATTTAGATGGTACACCCACTAAATCTAAATTGGGTGCTAATGCTATTTTAGCGGTATCGCTGGCCAATTCCAAAGCTGTTGCTAATGCCCTGGGAGTACCACTCTATCGCTACTTGGGTGGGCCTTTGGCAAATCTTTTGCCCGTACCATTGATGAATGTCATTAATGGCGGCTCTCACGCTGCAAATAACATCGATTTCCAAGAATTTATGATCGTACCTGTGGGTGCGACTTCATTCAAGGAAGCTCTCCGCTGGGGAGCCGAAGTATTTGCCGCTCTGAGCAAAGTTTTAGACGAAAAGGGTCTTCTGACTGGAGTAGGTGACGAAGGCGGCTTCGCACCCAACCTAGCATCAAATCAGGCATCATTAGAGCTACTGATGGCAGCGATCGAATCCGCAGGCTACAAACCTGGGGAACAAGTCGCCCTCGCGCTGGATGTAGCAGCGAGTGAATTTTACAAAGACGGTAACTATATCTACGACGGTAGTAGTCATACGCCTGGTGAATTTATCGACTATTTAGCCGATCTTACTACCAAGTATCCGATTATCTCGATCGAAGATGGTTTACACGAAGATGATTGGGCAAACTGGCAATTACTCACCCAGAAAATTGGCTCAAAAGTTCAATTAGTCGGCGATGATTTATTCGTGACTAATTCAGTTCGTTTACGTCAAGGAATCAAAGAGAAATCGGCAAATGCGATCTTGATTAAACTCAATCAAATTGGTACTTTGACTGAAACTCTGCAAACGATCGATCTCGGCACCCGTAATGGTTTTAAATCGATTATTAGTCATCGTTCTGGTGAAACTGAAGATACCACCATCGCCGATTTAGCCGTCGCTACTCGCGCTGGACAAATCAAAACAGGTTCCCTCTGTCGAAGTGAACGGGTGGCTAAATACAACCGCCTCCTACGCATCGAAGATGAATTAGGCGATCTCGCTGTTTATGCTGGATTAGAGCATTAGATCATCAATCTACAAAAAAGAGAGCGGAATTCATAAATTCCGCTCTCTTTTTTTACATTTGATCGATCGCTAGCTCCGCCAAGAAAAAAACCCGACTTTTCCCAAAAAGTCGAGTTTCTGAATCCTACAAGTCGAGCAAGATTGAGCGAAAATCAGATTTTCCAACTACCAGATTGTTTTTGGTAACACGCCTGATTTTGGTGGTTCGGACTCTCCAGTGGAAGATGGTGCTGGATCTGTTGGCTTAATATTCTCAGGTGGTTTCTCAGTTCCCGATTTATTAATAGGTGCGTTGCTATTTTCCGGCGGTTTCTCAGTTCCCGATTTATTAACTGGTGACTCTGTTGATGGAGTTGATGGGGATGGGGCTGGAGTTGATGGGGATGGAATCAGATCTGGACGCGATCGACCTGGATATATACTAGGTGTGGGTGTTGGTGTGGGTGTTGGCGTAGGTGTAGTAGCAGGTGATGGCACCTCGATCGGGATGGGTGTTGGAGTTGGCGTTTCTGCTGGAGTCGGAGTGGGAACGGTGGGTGACTCTATCGGTTTGCGACGGATTTTCGGCGAACGTACTGGAACGGGGGTGGGATTTTCCGCAGCCGGAATCGGAATCGGTTTGGGTTTGGGCTTTGGTGCGGCTAATGGCACATCGCAACTAGTAACTTGGTTATTGTAAACCCAGCCAGTCGATCGATCGATCATCTGGATTTGAACAAAGGCATCTTGCTCGGCTAAATAAACAACCTTCGTACCACGCGGTAGATTAGCTCGAATACTGGCATCCCGCTGGGGTTGAGAGCGCACTCTCGTCGAAGGCAAATCCGTCGGTGTCGCCATCCGGCAGAGATCAGATTTGATATCAGTGACGAAATCTCGCTGGTTCAATAACTTGCCGCTAAACCAGGCAAAACTACCAAATGCAGCTAAAATCGATAGCAGCCCCACCCAGATGGGAAAGCAACCCCGCGCTGGTTTGGTTTGAGCCTGCGGTGGTGGGGTAGGGAGGGTAGTCACCGCTTGCGGCGAAGCGACAACAGTTCGCTGTGATTCGATGTTGTTGGATTGGGGTGGCTGGGTGACAGGTTTGGTGGTTTGAACGTAAGTAGCGACGGGGGGAACTGTACCCCCAGCCAGCCCTCTCACCGCCTGGAGCGCATCCTCTGCCGTCAGATAACGATCTTTGAAGTGATAGCGAGTCATCCGCTGTACAATGGCGATGAGCTGGGGATTAGCGACAGTGAGGTGTTCCCATTTTAGCTCGCCTGTGCGATCGTCCGAGGGCAGTTCGTAGGGATTGACACCCGTCAAAGCTTGAATCGCGATCGTGCCCAAGGAATAGAGATCGCTACTCGCACGAGGATTGCCTGAGGCTTGTTCGATCGGCATATAGCCTGGAGTGCCAATTGCCACCGTCATCGTCTGTTGTCCGTGCGTTAACTGCTGATTGCGAACTTGTTTGATCGCCCCAAAGTCAATCAGGATTAATTTTTTGTCGCTAGCACGACGCATAATATTATCCGGCTTGATGTCCCGATGGATTACTCCCTGACTGTGGATAAATACCAAGATATCTAAAATCTCTTGGAGCAGCTCGACAACCTGTTGCTCCTTCCACTTGATAGCATCTTTCAGTTCGGCAGACAGCGGATGTCCGGGAATATACTCCTGAACTAAATAAAATTCCTGTTTTTCTTCAAAATAAGCGAGTAACCGAGGGATGCGATCGTGATTCCCCAATTGTTGCAGAACGATCGCTTCTTTCTCAAAGAATTTCCGTGCTAGTTCTAGCAAGGATCGATCCGCACTAGCTGGTTTGAGATGCTTGAGTACGCACTTGGGATTTCCAGGTAGATGTAAGTCTTCGGTGATATAGGTTTGCCCAAATCCCCCAACACCCAAAACCTGGAGTACGCGATAATGTCCCGCTAATAACTGACCGATCATCTAAATAATCCTATCTCCTCAGATATCTCAACTTTACCGCTTCTGCTGGGTCATTGACGAAATTTGAGAACTTTTAGTGGCAGAAAACTGGTAGAAACTGCTCGCTGTCAACTGTCAACTGACGTAAGTTTCTTGATTTGGTCGATCGCCCAACTGGGGCAACTTCGTTCGATTCTGGTTACTTTGCGGTTAATTTCTTGACCTTGAGCATTTTTTAGTACCTCAGTATGAATGATCAGATCGCCTTCGCGTAAATAGGTGTCGAGCACATTCATCGCTTTGAGTTTGAGCGATGCTTGACGCTGAGAGATCGAGAGTGTTGATGAAGTTGCGGTGGGAGTCGAGATTTGTGGTTTAGAGCTTGCGAGTGGTTTGACTGGTGATGATTTGCGTTCAGCTACATGAGCAACACTCACTGGTTCGGCAGGCAAATCGATCGATTTTTGTACGGGTAATGAAACGCGATCGATCGGATTGCTAGCACTGAGTAATTCATCGATATTGTAAATTCCTTCAATCCGATCGATATCTTCGGAATCTTCAGTGTTGAAAGTACTTAAATATGCTTCCAAATCGATATATTCTTCCAGTTCTGGCAAGTCAGCAATATAGTCTTTTTGGACTAGATTAATACAGTTTTTGAGTGGGGATTCGATCGAGGTAGTTGTATTAGATCGATCGATCCAGACGATATATTCTTCAGGCTCGATCTCGATTTCTCCTTTAGCAGTATGGAGAATGAAGCTGCCTTGTTTTGGCTGCAACTCTTGGACTGGACACCAATTACCTTTACTGAAAAATAAGACATCCAAGGGGGAGACGGAAACATTCAGTTGATACCGTTTGTTGTGCCACCAAGCTCTCCATAGTTGAATGACTTCGGTATAATTTAGCTGGTAGCCATCAGGCATCTGATAATGATGGTACTCGCTAAACTCTGGATGAGATGATTTTTTTCTGGCAATAAATCCCACCGATTCTAATGTTTGAACAATAGTATCTTTATAGACTGATTTATTACTGATTAAAACTTTCCGCTGCCATTTGTTCACCTGCTTGCTGATGCCGATCAATATCGCTTGACGATCGCTTAACCGGATCGAGGTATCAGTATATTCTAATTTTAAGTTCTCGCTGGCAAGAGCCTGCTTTTGACCCTGCGCAAAATATCCAATTATTTCTGATTCTTTAGGCATAAGATTGAAAGGTCGATTGGATGTATATTTTGCGTCCGCCATAGAGTTCTACCAGCCAGTCTTTAGTTATACAGGGTTTTGCAGGACAAGATCGATTACGGGTTGGTAGAATTGATTTGTGTAACAATTCATACCTGCATCTTTCGTTCCCTAATTCTATCCAGCTAACTTTGGGATTGTGCAGTGGGTCAGGCAATTTTAAGCCTTTTGACTGAGAAGGGGGAGCGGGGGGAGGAGACTGGGGGATTGGATAAACGCTAGTACCTATTACCTATCGCCCATCTCCCATCTTTTTTATCAGAGACAGCAGTAGACTTCTGTTATACTGAAAAGGCTGTGCCTATATATATAATCCAATGGCAGTTCCTAAGAAGAAAACATCTAAATCCAAACGTGACAAACGCCGTGCAACTTGGGTAAACAAAGCGGCTATTCAAGCGAAAAAAGCTCTCTCTCTCGGTAAATCCGTACTCACTGGGCGGTCTACTAGCTTTGTTTATCCTCAGCCTGAAGAAGAAGCTGGCGAATAACGATTTTCCCAATCTGAGTGGTTAATTTAGATTTTAATTGGGAAATATGTATTTATAGCGATTCGGCAAAGCAGAGGCTCTGCCAACAAGTCGCACAAGGCAAAGATACCGTCTGGATCTATCAGGATCGAGACGGAGACCTTGACCTTTTCGATTTTCTCATGAGATTTGCTATTTATACCATTTCGACCGAGGCGATGCTACCCTCCGACAAGCTACACGACAGAGCTTGCGACGAGTATCACCTTGGGCGATATTAATCTACCAATATGTCTTGTGTTAACACTTTTGTGGACTTTTCCGCTACTCGTACTGACTAGTCCTCTAGCTGCATTGGCTAGAGATACAACCTCGATCTTACCGATGAATTTGGGGCAAGCATATACAGGCTCGTTAACACCATCGCCGAGCAATCCGCATGGGGAAGTCTGTTATAAATTGGCGTTGAACCCCGATACGCGAATTACCCTCAATGTCAAAACTAGTGGGGTTGGCATTGTCAAATTTGCTATCTATGACAAAGCCAGATCTTTGCGGTTTTTCCACAATCATGTCAACAATAAGCCGCAATCGGCTGGAGATGCTCCCACAGACTCCAGGTTCGGCTTTCCGGCTATCGGCGATGCCTCGCAACTATGCTTGACGACTAGCAACTCCAATCGCAGTCAGCAATACGATCTGACTGTCACAGGCAAACCGCAGCGTAAGGCTAAATCTCGACTCAAATTGCGCTCTGTGGCAGTTACTCCAGTCATGGCTCCCAGGAGCAAGCCACCAGCAGATATTCCCACCGTGACACAGCAGATACCTCCGGTGATAACATCGCAGGTACCGCCGTTACCAATCACTGTGGAGCCACAACGACAAGTCAGAAATGAGCCATTTTGCTATGTGGGAACTTGGCAAATTACCGATCTCAGTGCCTATTGGTTGCCGACTATCCAAAATTTTACACAGGCGGAAATTAGCGATCGACAAATGTTGGGATATGCTAAGGTGACGATGACCAAAGATGGTTATGCTCAATTTGAAGCGATCGATCTAGAACAGCAATATACCTTAAAATCAAAAGAAACTGGCACCAAAATTGATAAGATTGGCTTAAATTTGGCTGGCAATACTAGAGCGAAATTCCAGATCAACCCAGACGATACCGTGACATTCAACTCTCAAGACTATCGACGACTGACAACAAAACTCAATCTGGGTAGTAGCTTACAACTGACTGGAGAGCGATTATTTACATTTTTTGGCGATCGAGAGATCCAACCATCAAAGTTACCATATAGCTGTCTCGATCGAGATAATATGATCCTCAAAGTTCCATTACCCACAGGTCAAAAATTAATCCCGATTTCGCTCAAACGAATCGGCTAAAGCCTCAAAAGCCTTTACCTGGATTAATTTTTACAGAACTGGTAGAAGGGCGCAATTGACCGTCGGCATCGAGAATGACAAAACTGCTATTGTAGACTGGAGGGCCATTTTCATTACTCTCAATCCCATTTTGAGTACTGGCCTGATAAGCCTCTACTTCGGGCTTGATTCTAATCTGGACAAGCCCACCTGTCGTCACCTTAATTACGCCCATATGAGCGGCAGCAGTACAGATAGAGGAACTGGTAGCGTATAAATCCGTTCCGGTAATCTCCGCAGTCACACCGTTAGCTGGACACATAAACGCAAAATCTCGATCGATCTGTTTTTCTAATCTCAAGTGGTTGGCACTATCACGCCATTGAATTGTCGGGACTGATTCGGCAACTGATCGATCGATCGTCAGTAAAGTTGATGCTAGCACAGAGGACGCGATCGAGCTAAGAATTACAATCGATTTAGTTAATTTATTAGTAGATAACATCTTAAATATTCGCCCGTTTCTTATTTGATTTGAATTGGTTGCTACTAACTTCTACGATCGATCTGTCAAATTTATGCAGCGATTGTAATATGTATCTACTCACATCTTGCACCAGTATAAAATCGATCTTACTGATTCGGACAGACAACCCTGGTTCCTGCCGCTCCTACCCCTGTCTGGGCGGCAATTAAGCTTACTCGTCCATTCTTGTCCAATATCCAACCAATGGCTGGTTGTGGAAAATTCTGGATTCGATTTGCAGTCGGTGCTGATTTCGTCTTTACCCCACGAGCATCTTCCCACAGAGCTTCGCTCTCTAGGGCTTCGCGGGCAGTTGGTGGCAATCCACCACGTCCGGTAATGTAGAATTTATTATTCCGCTGACTGGCTCCACAGGCTTGGGATATTTGCTTACTCGCGTCATTCGGCACCGTTGCAAGTTCGCCTTTATTTTTGCCTGGATCTGTTCCTGGTGTGTCGATCTGGACGCTGCCACTCTGTCCGAAGGTAGAACTAGCCGTAATATCATTTGTGAAAGCTGAATCTTTTGGACGGTATTTGATGCCAAATAGTCCTTGACTTGTAATATTGACTTTACCGCCATTACCCCCATTAGCATTAGCAGATATATCACTATTTCCAGGTAAAGCAACAATCAAAGGACTATTAACAATAATGTTGCCACCATTACTGTTTTTTCCAATGCTATCGGAATTAGTAAAAATACCACCATTAAGACCACCAACAGGATTTCGCATTTAAAGTAGCTATTTAAACAGGCAATTGAAATTCATGGAAAAGACCTCAACATGAGCAGCTTCAACAGTAGTGAGATGAATAGAGGTAGAGAAGAAATTCGTAATTACTTAATGCTAACAGATATCAAGAAATGGATAGATCCATTGGAAAAGTGGGAGAACTTAACTAGTATTGGCATGGTAGAATCGGTTCGAGTTGTGAATGAA
>JANYDE010000060.1 GCA_025359915.1 Chamaesiphon sp. 336R_metabinner_41
AACTACTTCCCAAAACCGCTGTCAACTTATTGCTAGTAGAAATAGAGAGTAAACGAGATCTGCTGGCTTCTCAGGGGCTGGCGTTAGAATTAGTTTCGATTCAATTCTAGTATCTATGCATTGGTGCAAGATGTGAGTTTACCCAATAAATACCATCCTCATCCTCGCTGAAGTATTTTTCACCTTCACTACGAAGGGGAGTACCACCAGACTTAATCTCCCCAATAGCTTCTAGCGAAGTTATGATCCAATCGTTTGGATATTTACGCATTGAATCCTAACTCCTCTAAATACTTTGACATTTTAAATCTAACCTTTGACAACTCTTCTTCTAGCCCTTTAATCTCTACTTGGACTGCTAAGATATCAATTTCGTCTTCTTCCTCAAAAGTATCCACATATCTCGAAATGTTCAGATTGAAATCCTCTTCCGCAATTTCATCGAAAGAAACGAGACAAGAATATTTGGCAATAATTTCGCGTTCCTTCCAAGTTTGGACAATTTTCTTGATATCATCGGGGCGAAGACTGTTTTGATTCTTACCTGGATCGTATTCCTGACTGGCATCGATAAAAAATACATCACTATCTTGCTTTGCCTGATTAAAGAACAGCAACGCGGCGGGAATACCAGTACCAAAGAATAAATTAGCAGGAAGCCCAATTACACCTTCTAACAAATTCTCCTCAATCAACTTCCGGCGAATCTTCCCCTCCGAACCACCTCGGAACAGCACCCCATGCGGCACTACCACCCCAACTCGTCCATCCGTTGCCGTCATCGAAGCGATCGTGTGTAGCACAAACGCATAATCTCCCCGACCTTTAGGCGGTACCCCGCGAAAAAACCTCCCCCATTCATCGTGTTCGGCTTTCTCTGCCCCCCACTTATCTAGCGAAAATGGCGGATTGGCGACTACCACATTAAACTTCTCCAACGTGTCGTCCTTAACCCGCTTTGGTGTCCGAATCGTATCGCCGCGCTCGATCTCCGCACTATCAAACCCATTCAAGAACATATTCATCCGGCATAGTGCCCACGTTCCTGAATTCATTTCTTGCCCGAATAGTGCCACATTGCCATCTGCCACCTCCTTGGCAACGCGAATCAAGAGCGAACCAGAACCACAACAAGGGTCGTAAATGCGATCTCCTGACTGGGGTGCGACGATTTTAGCCAATAGCGTCGAAACTTCTGGCGGCGTGTAAAATTCACCACCTTTCTTACCGCTATCTGCGGCAAACTTACCAATTAGATACTCATAAGCATCGCCAATCACATCCCGATTGCCGATCTTCGATGGGCTGAGATCGAGTTGACTGAAATCTTCTAATAAGTGCTGTAATCGACTATTCCGCTCCTTAGTTTCGCCAAAATTTGTCTCGCTATTAAAACTAATATTCCGAAAGACATCCTTGAGTTTGGTCGTATTTGCATCTTCAATCTCAGCGAGGGCAATATCAATCAATTCCCCGATCGACACATTTTTAGATTCCTGTGTTTGCAGTGAGGGGATTTCTTTAGAATCCGCACCAGTAATCCGATGGGCATATAGATAATCAAAATCCGCTTTTTCCGGCAAAATAAACCGTTCGCGCTCCATTGCACGGCTCACGCGCACCTCGTCACCCTTGTACTTCTGGCGATATTCCTCTCGTTTATCATTCCGCAGATCGGTCAGATACTTCAGAAATAGCATCACCAAGATGTAATCTTTATACTGAGCGGGATCGATCCGTCCTCGAAAGGTATCACACGCCTTCCAGATAATATTATTAATGTCGCTTTGCGTCGTTTGCGGGATTGTATTTTCCATTTTGTACCTTATGATTTGGTGACTAGCTGCATTGTGGCAGCATCGATTAGTTTGTCTTTGAGCAATTCGATTTTGCTGACTAATTCACATTCTTGCCTTCGTAACTTAGCAATCTTGGCGATTTTCTGTTGATTAGCTAAAGAGGGTAGATCGATCGGGAAATCCTTACAATCTTGCATGGAAATAAACTGAATCTTACTACCTTTACTCAACTTGTGCTCTCGCTGTTTGGAAATATCGGGATGGTTCCAATACCAAGCCAGATAAGTACCATTAACCTGGCGATCTTCTGGTGTTAAAATCGCCCAAGCACCCACAGCCAGAACATTGGGGGGCGGATCTTCGACGACAACGGCAATAGTCCTGCTCCCTCTCAATGGAAAGAGCACATCGCCAGATCTGAGCACATATTGTTCGGGATTGCCCTTGAAATAAATCGGACTTAACTTCGACCAATCTAGTAGCCCTTCATTTGTCAGTGCATTCAATTGCAGTGCTTGATAGTTAGGATGATCCCCTGACTCTAAGTCTTTAGCCGAACGGTAACTATATCCGATGCGGATGTGCCCCAACTCACCTAATAATTTTTGTTTAGTCATTTCAATTTCACATATTGCGATCGCTGTAATCTGATGGGCATCAGCCGAATATTAAGTCTGAGTATGCCCACCAGAAAACCTTTTATGATATAGATAGAGCGATCGGGAAAACGTTTGAGAGATTTAGTTTGAGCATCCGACACAGCCATGTCGGACACTCGATTTTAACAAGCTCCCCAGCTTATGCCGCAATGCGTTCTGCGAGAACATCGTGGAAACACGATTGCCATTGCTGCCACTCCTCAACGTATTCCTGTAGCTCCTCTCCTAGAACTGGCACTAGCTGCCCATTGCCAGAACTATAGATATAAGCCATCGCCATCCCGTCCAAGTGCAAGACTCGATCGGGTAAAAGTGCGGCAATTTTATTGAAGGTACTTAGATAAGCTACACCCTGAATAATATTGGCTCGCATATGCTCCAGCGTTTTTTCCTTGCGACTGCCCTTGAGTTCTAGGAGCACTCGCTGGCCATTAAATGGCTCGACGGCAATCTCTGCAACTAAGTCAATCCTGCCCAGGAACTGAGTATCAAAGTCAACGACGAAGACTTCCGATAAAGTGACCAATTCACCCTCATCATCTACAATCGCGATCGGTGGTGATGACTGATTCAAATAGGGCAAAATATCATCTTGTAAAGCTTGGACATAGCCAGCCATTTGCAGGGGATAGAGACCCAGTGTTTTACCCTCATTCCAACGTTCCAGCATTGAGTGGCCAATTTTGCCAGCACTAATCGCATCATTCCGAATTTGCTGCGCCTCTTCCTTACCCACTCGTGATTCCCAATCTTTGAGAAATTGTGCGGCTCCTGGATCGAGAATAGGTGTCACCGCCGTTTTGATCGCTGAAAAACTGTAAACTCGACGAGATCGGTCTCCAGCTCCATAGTAATAGGGTGGGCGACCATCTTGCGATCGCTGATATTCCAGAATTTCCGGCCCATTGCCAACAACTCTCTGTATCCGATAGTTGTTTGGTTTACCCGATTGGACGGTTGGCTTATACAAGCCAGCTTGTTGGTTTGGTTTCATATGGATCTATTTTTAATTTGCAGTAGGCTGTTTACGCCTTTAATAATATAAAAACACACCAATCCTGAAATGTCAACAATTTAAAATAACAGTAAATGCTCTACTGCTATTTTACCTCCTCCGTCGCATTGGCAGACTTCCGAATTTAAATTTTTGTCACAAGCAAGTAGCGATCTAGAAAATACATGTTTTTTAGATCGCTACCTTTGTGCGATGCCATCCAGTGGGATGACTTTCTCGCCTACTCGGTAAATCTCCCAGGCGCAAACCGCACAGCCAAACTGACCAAATTCTCGATCGATCTGATCGAAAGCACCAAACAAGCCAACCCAGCCGTCAGCTTCGATCTGTGTCACCTCAACCCCGATTGGTCGAAACGCACCTTATCCGCCGTTTGGCAGCAATGGCATGTCGATTGGGCGTTTGTTCAACTTTACAGCGAACCCGCTTTCAGATCAGCAATTCTCATTATTGACAAATGGAGCGTAATGTGGGTTGCGCAGATTGAAGTGTTCGATGATGCGGGAGCGTTCGGACTGGGTGAAATACTCGATCTCGGACTTGCCTTTCACTATCAATCCTCTAGCTAATCCCGCAAAGGGATTGCGATCGAGTAGCTTAGATTTAATCGCCCACTAGCAGCAACCATTGAGCTGATTGATGATTCTGCGTGTCGAATATGGAGTACTTTCTTTTAGTAAATAATCCCGAATTATGACCGCATCATCCACCGATTTATATGGCATTCTTTCGAGCCATCGTTCGACTTGTCGGTAAGTCTTGGCGATTGTGTTTTGTGATACTTGAGGGCGTTTATACTCCACATATTTATCCCACAATTCGAGTAATTCTAGTTTGTAAATTCTCTCTGTTTTGGGTTCGGCACCAAATAGTTTATACCGCTCTTTGGTGCGATCGTAGTTCCCGCTGAGGATATCTAGCTCGATCGTGCTGGCAACCGATTGGGCAAACTTGCGATTATTGCGATTATCGGGCAACCCCAGCGATAGATATTCCCGTATACCTCGATATCGATACACCAATTGCAAGCGATCGTTACTAGCCTTGATCGATACACTGCCCTTTGGTGTTTTGCCCAAGATTTTTACCTCCACCGTTTACCCCAGCTTTACCACCAAAACCTACCGTTTCAGGGGTAAAGTTGTCAAGGACTGGGATAGTTATCACTAGGATTAAAACACAAAACCCAGTACTAGTACTGGGTTTGATGGAAAGCCCTCAATGAGGCTTGAACTCATGACCTCTTCATTACCAATGAAGGGTCACTAATGATAAATAGCTTAAGAGATAAGGTTTCTAGCGTTGAGCGAAAGTTTGGGGGGTCTAGTGGGGGGTCTAATCCTTCATTTCACCACTTTTATTACGCTTAGGACTCAATTAGTAGCATTACTGTGAGTTGCCCGATCCGGTGATGTGTCGCATGAGCAGATCGAATTTACTCTCTAGCGAATCAAACCGCTGATTCATTTCTTTCTTGAGATCGTCTACTTCATCGTAGAGGCGATCGAACTCGACATTAAGTTCACCCCAAGTCACTTGAGTATCTTCCAGACGGTTAACGCGGCGGGCAATAGTTCTTAATTGGCGATCGATTCGACGATCTTCGTTCGGTTGGTCGTTTGCTGATGTCATAATATTTAGTAAGTAATTTGTTTTACATCGATCGCGCTGCTTGTAACAGTCCATCGATCGAAATAGCCCTCGCCTTTGCTGGTGGGGGCTATTTCGATTATATGGGATAGATGACCGTTCTAAGTACCGCTCCAAACCTTTCTTAGCATTGCCAGATCTTCATCATTCCAAGTGTCCAGGCTGTCTAGTGGGTCTTTTTTGGGAGTTCTACCCAGTGCTTTCATTACATCACCGATACAGGTTGGCATCAGTACCTCACCCGCCGATTGAAGATCGTCTATGGGCTGTGGTTGCATCCCGAATAGGACAGACGGCATGTACACATTTTGAAGCCAATCCTCTAGATGTGGCTGTGCTTCTGCGATTGAGCCAGCCACGATTGAGGCATAGAGACAACTCTGGCTATCATCATCCAGAGAATCGCATCGATCGAGTCCAGCTAGTATCAGCGCGTAGGAGAACGGTACTCCCAACGTGTCATTCAACATATCAGAGTAGTTTTTAGTCATTGGTTTGAAATAGGGGTAGGGTGGATTCTGGTGTAACTGATTCAACTCTGAAGAAATCGCGCCCTGCTGTTCCAACTCGCCATTCACCCAAGCCCTGTTCTCTGGCAGCTTGAAGCCCTTGTTCTATCTGTTTAGTGCGAATATCGTTATTCTTTTCGCCTTGCGCTTCAGTAGCTTTTAAAGCTTCAATCCCAACCATCTCAAAGAACTTGACCCACGTTTTACGATTGCTATCAGCACTGGGTTTATCTTTGCGGGCAGGGGTGCGGGCAGATGCAATCGAGACTGGTATCTCTACCGCGCGATCACTAATGACTCTTAATTCATCTCTCACCGCTGCTAACTGCGAACGAGTATAAGTTTCTAGTTCGCTCACTGATTCTTTAATCGGCTCTAGTTCTACCTCTATCTCATTCTTAACCGTTTCTAAGTCAAGTACGGTATCTGGTAATTTATTAGTACCGTACTCAGCAAACAACTTTTTTAACTCATCGACTTCCTCCCTCAATGTTTCTAGTTCAGTACCGTACTGTAAAGGTGAGGTACTTTGAGGTTCTATCTTCTCAGGAATGACCAACTCGCCATCAGCTAACCGAGCGATGATATCGGCTACTGCTGTTCCTAACTTGGGGTTCCCATCTTTATTCTGCAAGTGCTTATAGTCCAAACAGTATCTCTCTAACCATTCCACGCTCTGAGTGGGTAGGTAAGTGGTGAGCGATTTATTAATTGTTGCCATCGCAGTACTATATTTTACTTTACTTTATTGTACTTTAATAATAACGTATAACTAGTTATGTGTAAAGTACTTTAAGGTAAAATACTTGACTTAATCTTAAAGGTACCGTACTATTGAATGTATGGATATGAGAAAGCGACCGCCTTCCCGCTAAGTAGTGCGATCGCCCTCAATCCAAACCAACGAGTAAAGGATTACTCAAATGTTAACTCAGAACCAGCCCACCATTCGCACCGAAACTACTCACATGGGCACTCAAGTATTTCTAGACACTCAACTACTGGGAACTATCGACAACTATCCAGTCTGGGGCTTAGACACTGGTT
>JANYDE010000152.1 GCA_025359915.1 Chamaesiphon sp. 336R_metabinner_41
ATGTGTAGAGTAGAGCTTGGGCACACGGGAGAATGGTGTTCACTGTTCTCGTTAATATTGTTCTGTGCCCTTTTTCTCACACTTTGGTCACGATTGATACTAGTCTTTATGTATTGGTGCAAGATGTGAGTTTAGATAGATGTACTTGAAAGCCAGCATCGATCGCATGTTGTCGTTCTCTGTCACTAACATAAGCGGTAATTGCCGCCGCTGGAATATTTCCCCCAATTTCAGCAGCTAAGGCTCTCACCTGACGAATCAATTCAAATCCATCTTCTTCGGGCATCCCAATATCTGCCAGAAGTGCGTCGTACTTGCCCTCAGATGCTCTCAGAGCTGCGATCGCCTCTTTTGCCGAACTTTTTATCGTTACTTCAGCTCCGGCGGTTTCTAGGATGTATTTGATCAGATCGAGGATATCTGGCTCGTCGTCAACGGCGAGGATTTGTAATCCAGCGAGGGAAGAAGTTTCCTGAGTTGGTAGCTTGACAGGTTCGGCGAGGATGGGCGCTCGATCGGGTGTAAGATCTAGTGGTAGCTGGATAATTAGGGTAGTTCCCTGTCCTTCGCCTGCACTTTCGGCGCGGACTGTACCACGGTGAAGTTCGACGATGTGACGGACGATCGATAGTCCCAATCCTAAGCCATGACTGGTTTTGCTACTACTAGAGTCGCCTTGGTGGAATCTGTCGAAGACATGGAGCAATAATTCAGATCCCATCCCTTGTCCATTATCGCTGACTCGAATCTGGGCGTGGGTTTGGACGGTGGTGAGGGTGATATTTACCCGCCCACCTGTGGGGGTGAATTTAATCGCGTTGGTGAGCAGATTCCATAGCACTTGTCCCAATCTGTCGATATCGCCGATAATCGTTACAGGGGTTAGATTTGAACTAATCTGAATCGATTTGGCTTTGGCGGAAAGTTCGACGGATGCAATCGCCACATTTACGACGGATACGAGATCGAGTTTGACTAGATTTAGGTGCAATTTACCACTGGCGATGCGGGAGAGATCGAGCATGTCCTCGATCAGTTGGGATTGGGCTTTGGCACTGCGATAGATGACTTCTAAACCGCGCTCTGTTCTGGTTGGATCTAGTTTGTGGCTCTGGATTAGTTGTGCCCAACCGATGATGGCGGTGAGCGGGTTTCGCAGTTCGTGGGAGAGGTTGGAGAGGAAATCATCTTTGGCGCGGTTGGCGGTTTCGGCGGCTTTGCGGGCTGATTGTTCTAGTGTCAACAGCCGCGCTCGTTCGGCTTCAAATTGTTTGCGATCGGTAATATCTTCGATCGATAGCAATATTCGCGGCGTATCCCCGACGGCGATAATCTTCCAACCATTGAGCAGCATGGTTTTCTGCCCGATTTTCTCGAACAAATGTTCGACCTCGAAGTTGGACAGGATCGTATTGTTAGCAAAGATATCTTCGAGGATCGATCGCAAGCCAGGGATATTCCACTGTCCATTGCCTAGCTCGAAGATGGTCGAGTGGGCGGTTTCTGTTTGGGATACCTGAAAGGTTTCGCAGAACGATCGATTGGCGGTATTTACTCTGAAATCAGCTTCTAGTACTAGGAGTGGGACTTGGACGGTTTCGACGATCGCTTCGGCATAATTTCGCGCTGCTTCTTCGATGGTTGCACTGCGTTTGAGCGCATCAACGTCAAGTAGCACCAAAACTACTCCGTCGATCTGATTTTCTATGGTACGATAAGGATGGATGCGCAGCGTGTACCAATATCCAGTTTGAGTTTGGATTTCTAGTTCTTTGACGGTGAGAGTTTTCAGTACTTCGAGGATTAAGGCATCTAAGTCGGGAATATCTAAGTTAGTGCGGATATCGCTTAAAGGTCGTCCGGTATCAGTAGCGATAAAGTTAAATAATCTTTGTGCCATTGGTGTGAAGCGACGAATTCGCAAATCATTAGTTAACATCAGAATCGGGATGTTAATACTCGCGAGTAAATTAGTCAGATCGTTATTAACTAAATCTAATTCAGAGTTACGGCGGCGGAGTTCGTCGTTGGTGGTATTGAGTTCTTCATTAGTTGCTTGAATTTCTTCCTTGGCGGTTTCGAGTTCCTCATTCGTACTCTGCAATTCTTCATTACTCGACAAGATTTCTTCATTAGCAACCTTTAGATCTTGGTTGCTATATTCCTGCTCTTGAATAACTGCGCGTAAATACTCCTGAGTTGACGTGCGTTCTTGGATAGCCGTAATCAGTTCTTGTTTGAGTCGTAAATTTTCCCGTGCTAAATCACTATCAGGAATTGTCGAATCGATCTGTCCAAAATTACTAACAGCGATAATTGGTGCATCTTCAAACAGCACCAGAAAGCGGCGTTCTGATACAGTGGGAATATTAAACGGAATTACCTGAAGATTGAAGCTACTAAAACGGTCATTTTCTTCGAGCCGCAGTCCATTTTTAGTCACGGGTGAGTTGCTTTGCTGTGCTTGATAAATAGCCGCTCGAAGTTCGACTAATAAACCAGAACGCACCAGATTAAATAAATTAAGATTAGCAACGCCCGAAACTAATTTCAGATATTTGTCGATCTCGCCGCGTAATTGCAACACCTGCATTTTATCATCAACGACCACACCCACAGGCGTATATCGATCCGCAATTAATCGATCTACCTTTTCCTGTAAGTCAAACCATTGTGCAGCAGCCGGAATCGGCTGACGACTAATTAAATTAGTGTTCGCTTTAACAACTGGATAACTGCTCGGTGTAAATGAAAATGCAGCCGGAACTGCGGCGGGATTCTTCGCATAAATTCGATGTTTTTTATCAACAGTCGTAAACAGATCCGCATGTTTTCCCGTACTTTCCGACGTACCCAGCAGCAGAAATCCAGTCGCATTAAGACTGTAATGAAAAATCGGCATGATTCGCTGTTGGAGTGTGCTGCTAAGATAAATCAACACATTCCGACAGCTAATCAAATCCACATTAGAAAAAGGTTGATCGCTACTGAGATCTTGACGAGCAAATACACATAATTCTCGCACCGCCTTACTAATATGATAACCCCCTCAACCGGATAAAAAAAGCGATGACGACGCTCTGGCGAGACATCCACCATCTGATTTTCAGTATAAATCCCCGCTCTGGCTTTATCGATCGACAACTCACTAATATCCGTCGCAAAAATCTGAATTGGCGGCTGCATCACTCGCTCTGATAGAAATTCTATCAGACACATTGCGATCGAATAAACCTCCTCCCCCGTCGAACAACCCGCCACCCAAATCCGAATCGGCAACTCTACCGATTTATGCTGAGTAATCGTCGGGAAAACCTTAGTCTTCAACAATTCAAAAGCTTCAGGATCGCGAAAAAAGCTGGTAACGTGAATTAAAATCTCCTCATATAACGCCTTAACTTCCACCGGATGCGCCTGTAAATATGTGGCATAATCTGCCAACTGTTCCAACTTGCACAACAACATCCGTCGCTGAATTCGTTGATCGATCGTCTTAGATTTATAATGACTAAAATCAACCCCCGTACTCGATCTCAACAACGAAAAAATCGTCACCAAAGCAGCCTGCGGTTCCAATAATCCATCCGTAGAAATCAGCGGCTGCGGACTCGTCCACATTGGATTTGCACTAAGCTTAACCAATTCCGCCGCAATTTGCTCAGGCGGCAACACAAAATCGACATTCCCCGTCGCCACCGCCGCATTCGGCATACTATCGAACTTTGCCGTATTTTCACACTGAGCAAAAGTCACCCCACCCGCCGCCTTAACCTTTGTCAAACCCAACGAACCATCGCCATCGCCACCAGACAACACCACCGCGATCGATTTATTGCCTCGATCCGCCGCTAGGGAGCTAAAGAAGGCATCCCCAGGCATATATTTACCAAAAACCTTCTCGCGGGGCGATAGTTTCAGCACACCGCCATCTAGCACCATCTTCGTGTTCGGTGGAATTACATACACATGGTTCGGCTCCACCAGCATCCCATGCTTACCCTCGCACACCCGCATCTGGGTTACTCTCGCCAGAATCTCTGTTAATAGACTGTGATGATCTGGTGACAAGTGCTGAATCAGCACGAATGCCATCCCCGTATCGACAGGGAGATGTTCGAGTAGCTGGGTAAATGCTTCCAATCCACCAGCGGAAGCCGCAACGCCGACAATGGGGAATTTATCAGGGTTCAATTGTGGTGGTACGGGGGGAGATTCAGAAGTCATGCGATCGAGCTACGTTACCATAGTGATTTGGGGAATTGACATTACTGAATTTTAATTTTCGGGATATTAACGGGAAAAATTGGGGGTTCTTAAAAATCAATCTATGCCGGAATAACCCGCCCCTACGGCGTGTGGAATTAGCGTGCGGGATCAACGCTGACTACTAATTCCCTCCGTCGTGCGTCCACTCATTTCCCCCGACTCAATCCGGTAAATCGACAACACCTCCGCACGTCCCCAAGAATCCGTCCAAGTCCGATTAACAGCCGGAGAGAGCGTCGAATCCCGCTGTTTGACCAATTTCATTACTCTGGCGATTTCCGACTGCTCCGTGACATGTTTCGCCTGTCCCATTACAATTACACTCCGCCAATGCTCGGAGCCATGTAACTCTTCAACCTGGAGGCAAATATCTGGATCTGCATCCACATCGTGAGTCTTCATCCCAACAGTGGTAAACAGATATATGTCCGAATTTTCGAGATAATAGTGCATTGGCATCACACAGGGTTTTCCTTCATGGATAAAACCTAAATGACCGTAACCAACTTTGTGCAACAATTGATGGATCTCATCTTTGCCCATTTCGTCGATATCTAACATAATTATCCTCCTAATGATTCAGTCAATCTGGAATATAGAACCGAGAAAATACCCGATTTACTTATGTTGAATCGTCATCACCGAACAGGGTGCATGGTGCAAGACATAGTTACTAGTGCTACCCAAGAAAATCTCACTCAAAACCGATTTTTGATTGCGTCCCATTACAATCAAATCCGCCAGATTATTTTTAGCTAATTCACAGATTGTTCGACCTGGATCTCCCAGATTTTGATAAACATCAGCTTTAATATGTCGATCTTGCGCCTGTTGAGCATAAGCCTGAAGCCGATCCATTCCAACGCTTTCGCGCTCTTTTAATTCTTTTTGATATTGCTCCATCGCCAGATCGTTCATCAGCGGATAAGAACCACCCATAAATGGATTTGCTACTGGCTCAAAACTATTTTGGACTAGAATAAGTACATGTAGAATCGAAACCTCGGCTCCAAATTTCTCGGCAAGTGTCAATCCAGTTTCTAAGATTTCTGCTGCTTCTGGTGAGTCACCAACAGCAATTAATATTTTTCGCAACATCAGATCCAGCCTCCTCAATAATTGTTAGATGAAGATCGGTGATGGCATTTAGTCTTTACTAACATTGTAGTTGCGATCGAAAGATTAACTCTTGCTTCGCCTAATACTGAAACAAATATAGACAGGTTGGTTTTCTCGATCCACTTCGATTATATCGATTAATGTCGATCGATCCATCAGTCTATAGGTAGAGATCGGTAGCACCATAAATCTCTCCATCGGAGGATAGACAAGTTCCTGTAAATCCATCGAAAATTAGGAAACCCAATCGAATCAATTACGATTATGTCTAACCCTAACGGTGTGATGATGCAGTACTTCCACTGGTATACCCCCGCAGATGGTAGCCTCTGGAACCAAGTAGCAGAAAAAGCGACAGATTTAGCGAAGGCGGGGATTACCTCCCTGTGGCTACCACCTGCGTACAAGGGAACGGGCGGTGGGATGGATGTAGGCTATGGAATTTACGATTTGTTCGATTTGGGTGAGTTCGACCAAAAAGGCTCGGTACGGACGAAATACGGTACGAAAGAGGAGTATATTCACGCGATTCAAACCGCCCAAACAGCGGGGATTCGGATCTATGCCGATGTGGTGTTCAATCACAAGCTGGGTGGAGATTTAGAGGAGGAAGTCGAAGCAACTCCGTTTAGTACCGAAGATCGAACTGAAACAGTCGGTGAGTATCAAAATATTAAAGCCTGGACACATTTTACCTTCCCAGGGCGTGCGGGTAAATATTCCAAAATGGAATGGCATTGGTGGCACTTTGATGCGATCGATTATAATGCCTTTAATGAAGGTGAATCGGCAGTTTATTTATTAAAGGGTAAATCTTTCGATGACAATGTTGACTTAGAAAAAGGTAATTTTGATTACCTGATGGGTTGCGATCTGGATATGGAAAATCCCGAAGTTGTCGGAGAACTCAACTATTGGGGTGAATGGTGTTATGACACTACCAATGTGGATGGATTTAGGTTTGATGCTGTCAAACACGTATCAGCAGAATTCTTCCAACAATGGATCGAACATGTTCGTCATTACGCCAAACGCGATTTATTTGCAGTGGGTGAATATTAGTCTTATGAAATAGATGCTCTCCATTATTTTATCGAAACAACTGATGGAAAAGTTAGTTTGTTTGACGCACCATTACATTATAATTTTCACGTTGCTAGTCAAGCTGGTGCAAATTACGATCTGACCAAAATATTCGATAATACCTTAGTTCAGCAGCAACCAGCATTAGCTGTTACTCTAGTCGAGAACCATGATTCTCAACCACTGCAATCGCTTGAATCGATCGTCGAAGCTTGGTTCAAACCGCTCGCCTACGCCCTAATTTTACTCAGAGAAGGGGGCTATCCCTGCATTTTCTATGGCGACTATTACGGCGCGCATTATAAAGACAACAAAGACGGAGAAGAGTACGAAATTTGGATGGAATCTCACCAGTTTCTGATCGACAAATTCCTCCATGCCCGTCAAACTTATGCCTATGGCGAACAACATGATTACTTCGACCATCCTAGCACGATCAGCTGGACAAGATTAGGCGATGACGAACATCCTGGCGGGATGGCGGTGGTATTAACTAATGGTGAAGGTGGCGGTAAATGGATGGACATCAGACAACCCAATTGTACCTATGTCGATATTACCGAACATGTAAAGGAATCAGTCACCACAAATGACGATGGCTGGGCAGAATTTCGCTGCAATGGTGGCTCTGTTTCGGTGTGGATTCAGCAATCATCAAAATCTTAGAAGATCCCATTACATCCATCTTAGAGGGTGTTTGAAAAGTCTTTTTTGTTAGCAGTAAACCCTAGATATTCCCCCTTTTTAAGGGGGGTTAGGGGGGATCTCCAGAGTTTATGATTATTAAAATAATCTTCAAAGTATCCTCTTAGCCCTTAACTTATGCCAGACTTTATATGACAAAAAAATTAGATATAGAAACTCAATCTACCAATAGATATTCACCTATTAAGGCAACCGAGCAGTTACCAGAGCAAGTAATTAAAAACGTCGAGACGATCGATCGACATCAAGATCGACATCGGCAGAATACAAAGCCAGATCGCCGAGTTCTCAACAAAGCGTACCGATTTACCTAATGTCAAAAACCGTGATGATCTAGAGGCTGAAG
Source organism: Chamaesiphon sp. 336R_metabinner_41 (assembly GCA_025359915.1). Taxonomy (GTDB): domain Bacteria; phylum Cyanobacteriota; class Cyanobacteriia; order Cyanobacteriales; family Chamaesiphonaceae; genus Chamaesiphon. The sequence continues at coordinate 7,520 of JANYDE010000152.1, forward strand.
CAATGAAACAGGCAGTAGATCCTCAAGCAATTTTGGAAGTGATCCAACATACAACACACTCATCCAGCTCAACGGCTGAGACCTAAACCCAATGGAAAATCAAGCAATTTTAGAAGTTCTTCAACAATCACCCATCACACCTGTAGAGAGCGAAAATAAATGAAACCAAAAGCTTGTCTGATTTTCAACCCCGTTGCTGGACAAGGTAATGCGGATCAAGATCTGGAAGAAATAAAATCTCTACTCAATCCAGCCATCGATTTAGACGTAGTTATCACCACCGCTGAATGCGAACCTGGAGAACTAGCAAAAGAGGCAATCGCCAGAGGTGCCACCTCGATTATTGCCTCTGGCGGCGATGGCACTTTGTCCGCCGTAGCAACCGCTCTAATGGGCACCAACATCCCCCTAGGCGTGATTTCACGCGGCACCGCCAATGCCTTCGCCAACGCCTTGAATCTACCCACAGCCATCGCTGAAGCTTGTCAGTCGATCGTCGCAGGTAATACTCAAGTAGTAGACATGGCGGTTTGTAATGGTTTGCCAATGGTATTACTAGCGGGAATCGGGTTTGAAGCCGAAACAGTAGATTTAGCAGATCGAGATGCCAAAAATCGGCTGGGGATGCTAGCTTATATCCTCGCTGGACTCAAGCAAGTCAGCAATCTCAATCAGTTTGAAGTCGAAATCGAGCTAGAAGACAAAATTATTGCAGTTTCTGCCGCCGCAATTACGATCGCTAATGCCGCTCCAGCTACCTCAATTTTAGCCCAAGGATCGGCGGGAGTCGTGTTTGATGATGGAATGCTCGATTTGACAATTGTCGCCCCCACAACGCCATTAATCGCCATTGCTACCGCTTTCGATTTACTCAGTTCTACCCTGCGCGGCATGGCATCCCAGCGGGAAGAAGTCGGCTTCTTGCGATCGAACCGATTCAAAATTACCACCACACCACCCCAAAAAGTAGTGCTAGATGGTGAAATAATTGGGATGACTCCGATCGAGATCGAGTGTATTCCAGGCGGTTTAACAATATTTGTACCCCAAACTGAGGAACAACAACCGTTAGAAAAATTGGAGGGATTACCCAACTTGAAAATCGAGATCAAGGCTAGTTAATGAATCTGAAGTCAGTCCCCGATCGTTTTCCGGTTCCATCGATCGAATCCTCACTTTCGACCTGCCAAGGCAGCGCTTACGCGATCGTACTTACCTACTTTTTCTATCGATCGTCTCGATCCTCGGATATTATAAATAAAAGTAAAGCACACACGTTTGTTTTTTCTATCTACAGCTATTTTTATTCGCAAAGTATTTTTATTTTAAAAACATAGATATAATTTAAACACGAGTTTAACTTATAAATCCGCTGACTGTTCAAGATGTTCGGCATGAATTTTGCTCGCAATTTCTCTGGTTATCGGTGAAGTGATTAATTTTATCGAGCAAACTTCGTTACTTACAGCGTATTTTTTGGGCTGAGAACCTCAAACTAGCAAAATATATTGCCAACCAGTATTTGGACAAACATCCGCTCCATGCGGTCTATTTTCGCCCTGAATGTCGGTAATTTAGCTTATTAGAGGAAATAAATGGTCGAAAAGATATTTAACAGCCATTCCAGCCAATTTAGCGACGAAGGCAGCCGCTACCGCCAACGACTCAACTGGCCCATACTCGATCGCATTGGTTTGTAGCAGCACTAGTCTTAATTTCCAGAGTGAACTCCTCGTCAAGATGGGTTATGGCGGTTCGCTGGTAGATGCAGGGACGGCAATCGGCAAGACTGGAGATGAAGGAATTGATGGAATTATCAAGGAGGATCGACTCGGTTTAGATGTAATTTATGTCCAAGTAAAACGCTGGAACAAGACCGTCGGTCGCCCGCGAAATTCAACAGTTTGTTGGTGCTTTAGCAGGTAAGGGTGCAAGCAAAGGAATCTTCATTACGACCTCAATTTTTTCGGAGCAAGCTAAGTCTTATTTTCCCGCAAATGTGAAGGTCGTTCTCGTCGATTGCGAACAGTTATATAATTACGCAATTGAAGTAAACTTAGGCATTTTGGTTGGGTCTGAGTGCCAAATTAAACGATTAGATTTCGATTGTTTTGAGGGAGAATAATTGAGCATACTTTTGAGAGAATTTGCTGCAAATACACGTGGTTTTTACTCCTATTGCCTCTGCTGAAAATCCAAAAAATAGTCAACATATGGGATAAATATGAGCTGTTAATGAGGTGTCGATCAACGCGGAGCGTCTCGAAGAGAAGCCTAGGCAGAGGGGGTAATAAAAGAAGAATGTGAAAAGATGCATTATCACACTCTTAAACTATCAAACTCTTTCTCTGTAACATTTATAAGCATCAACGTATCATCTCTCTTCACCACACAATCTCGACTCTTATCCTCTCAATCCTCGGCATCGTCTAGCCACGATTACCGACTTGGCGTTAACGCCAACGATCTAAACTAGCTCGTAATTACGTCTAAAATAAAAGTTTCTCTTTCACGATAAATCGCATAAATAATCCAGATAAAATAATCTGAATCTCTAGATGGCAACTATATTTGAAGAGTATTGGAGGCTTCAGAAAAAATATCGCTCAAAACTAGTCAAAAGTTCAATTTGACTAATTCACAATTTGAATCCAAATTTAATCCAAAATCACTAAAATCAGTATCTTCGTCAACCGCCACTTCCAAGCTGATTAGAGCAAAATCATGTAAAATCTAGAGCTATATCCAGAACTAGCTATCCATAAAATTCACGATTCTCTTGCAGAGAGGCTTTGCCAACGATTAAACACTTTTGATCTTGTCTGAGTACCTTTGGATTACTCTAATTAAATCCCAGATAACCAGATTATAAATAGGTTAGGTGGTGTGTTTCTTCTCCCTATATCCTATATCCTATCTCCTATCTCCTATCTCCTATATCCTATCTCCTAATCACTAAAATGCTTGGTGGAGGGGGGAATTGAGGTTCCTATAAGTGTAACTATAAGTACCTGAAAATCCCCCTACCCCCATCACCTATTTCTACTAACTAGCCAAAACATTTAGCAGAAATAACTGTCTTAGTTGAAAGCATTCAAATTGCAATTAATTACAGCTTAAAAAATTAAACATGTAAGTAAACAAGAAAACCGTGCATTTATTTTGCATACGTTTGAGTTAAATACACACGCGCAACTTAGATCAATCCGTATGTATTTTTATTGTTTGCTAAGTTGGCGTATGAACGAAGAAAAGAGCAAGACTCATTTAATCAGAAAGCAGTAGGCCTCGACGATTGAGATCGAGGAGACCTGCCGAGTGAACTTAATATTTCGTTACAATGAGTGACATCAACGGGCAATATTTTATACAATAAGAGCAATAACTACCTTACCGAAGTGCAGATGGTCGAAACCACCGAGCAACAGACGGAAGCAGTTGTCGAAATCGACTGCGATGAATTGATTGGAGTCTTTACCAACTTTTTGCAATTTGATGTTGCCAATGGTGGTGCGAGTGGAGATACAATCGTTACTTATTGGACACAAGTAAAACAGTATTTGGAATGGTGTCGGGAGAGTAAGCTGCTCCCTGGAGCGGCGACACGGGAGACGATTAAGATTTATCGGTGGTGGTTGTTGGAGCGGGGGTATAAACCGAAAACGATTGCGATTAAATTGACAGCAGTTAGTCGGTTGTATGATGCGGCGATGGAATATGGGTTGATGGGGAGTAATCCCGCCTGGGGGATTAAACCACCCTCAGAATCGATCGATCCGGCGGCGCGGATTACTTATCTGGAGCAGGAAGAAGCTACGACACTACTCCAATCGTTGGCACAACCGCTGGGAACGAGCATCCCGTTGAAAATTCTGCGGGATAAATTATTGCTGGGTGTGATGACACTGGAAGGGATACGTACTGTTGAGATGCATCGGCTGAATATCGGCGATGTGGTACGGCAGGGGGGGAAGGTAGGGCTGAAAGTTAGTAGTAAACGACATACGCGAGTGGTGCCGTTGACACCCCAGCTAGGGCAGATATTAGAAGAGTATTTAACTGCGCTGCGGGGGGCTGGATTTGATTGTATGGTTGATAGTCCGCTATCGATCAATTTGAGTAATTATGGGCGCGGGGAACGGTTATCCCGACGAGGGATTCGTCAGATGGTGGACAAATATCTTCAGGCGACGAATCTTAAATATATGGAGGGGAGGACACTCTCGGCGCATAGTTTGCGGCATACAGCAGGGACATTAGCTCTGCGGAATGGGGCGACATTGAGGCAGGTTCAGGATTTGTTGGGACATGCCGATCCGCGCACTACAGCGATTTATGCCCATGTTGGGGACAGATGGGAAAATAATCCAGCGTTGAAGGTGGGTATCGATCTACTTTAGGATTTAGCGAGTATCGCAATCGCCTTGGTGGGTTGCTGCTACTACCAAAAAAAGTCAATGCTAGTCTCGGTGACAAGGATTATGGCTATAAGGTAGAGCAATATGTGAAAGAAAACCTGTTAGCAAAATCGCTGCATCCCACTTGTTATCAAAATAACCCTGGATTCAAGCAGATGATTCAACGGACGGGTGTAGAGTTTCAGTCTCATCTAGCTTTCAAGAAGGCAGACTTGGAGCAACGTTTTGGGCTATATCAGAGCATCGCCGATCAATTATGGTCGATCGAACGCTTACAGAGTGTGGATTCGATCACGTAATCTGGTGGTAGAGAATCAAGCCGCCATCAGCAATTCTGACATTTTAGTTTTCAACTCAGACGATGTAACCACCGGCTTGTAAACCTCACCCTCATAAGGCTTCCAAAAATAACCATTCGCGAAACTGCGGAGTGCTGACGGAGATCCTAACAATTGCCAAATATCTCGATCGTTGGCGTAGCCTACCGGAGGTAATCACAATTCCAGGTAGACTAGCCACCATCCCATCATCAATCAAATCGATTCCCTCGTTCGCGGAGCGTCTCTGTTCGCGGAGCGTCCCGTTCGCGAAGCGTCTCGTAGAGAAGGGAAAGAGAATCGAAAGCTCCACCAACGATTATAATTAGGATACGGACTGCGGTAAACTAAATCATGAACTGGAAAACATATATTCATTCAGATCCTAAAATTCTGCTGGGGAAGCCTGTAATTAAAGGAACGCGACTATCAGTTGAATTCATTCTGGGGCTATTTTCAGAAGGTTGGACAGAGCAACAAGTTTTAGAGAACTATCCAACACTTAATACTCGATCGATCCAAGCTGTATTCGCTTTTGCGGCGGAGTGTCTTCAAGAAGATGTATATTACACATCCTTATTATCTGAGGCAAGCTAATGCAGCTTATAGCCGATGAAAATTTTCCGCTAATTAGCATTCGACTGCTCCGACAAGCAGGTTATGATATCACTTCTGTGACTGAAGATTCTCCAGGAATTGAAGATACAGAAGTCTTAGCTCGTGCGGTAAATGAGCAGCGAATAATTTTGACATTCGACCGCGATGATGGCGAACTCATTTATCGTTTTCGATTACCTGCACCAAAAGGTGTCATTTATTTGCGATTCCGTCCTCACTCACCAGAAGAGCCAGCATCACTTTTCATAATTTATTTTCAAGGTTAAGAAGTGAGCTGAAGAAAAAGAAAAATATTGACCCGAAAGCTCTAGTCTTATTTCCAATTGATTCAACGATTATATCCTTGACTAGTAAATTGCTATGGAAGGAAGGATATCACCAAGTTAAACTGTTCAGCGGCATTAATTTATTAACAGCAGAGCCAGGTGGAATATTAATTCATTTTGGACAAGGGCATGACAGTAAATATGGAGAAGAAACCATAGCAGCGACACCGAAGAATGGAGTTAACATAATGGATAGCGGTGCGCGCTCGTCGGGTTTCCCGACGTAAAAAGCGCAACAAGACGAGGGTTTTGCAAACTGGAAAGAATCAAGGATATGATTCAAGACAAAGAGAGATATTTTGTCATGAGAATAAAGAATGATATGAGCTTGCAGATGCAAGATAATGGTAAATTTTTAGTAGGGACAGGGGCAAAAAAGGTAGAGTGCCGAATTGTCAACTATTGCGATTTAGAAGAAAGGAGTGAATTCAGACTAGCAACCAACTTACCGGAGATAGGAAAATTTATAGTAAGTAATGAAGAAATTGGAGAATTTTATCGAAGTCGTTGGCAAATTGAATTACTGTGGAAGTTCTTAAAGATGCACCTAAAGCTAGATCGGTTAATAACTAAGAATCTCAATGGAATTGAGATTCAAATATACTGCTGCTTGATTGGATATGTTGTCTTACAGATAGTAGATATTCCCAAAGAATTTGGAAGTAAAGCCTTAGATAAATTAAGGTATTTACAAGCTTTCATGTGTGAAAATATTAGTTATGTGCATTGGTTTAGAAAGATAGTATTCTAGCTATAATAGTAGCCTCTTATAGGAATGGTGTACCCATTTTTATGAGGTTTGCGATTTAACATTCAACACTTCTGGTATCAGAGTACTTGAATCTCTAAATCTGCTCGATTGACTAAACAATCCATCCCACTTAAGATCGCCGAATCAACTGCAAAAGATTTATGACTGGCGGGTTTGAGCATCAAGCCGCCTTTCGTCCACTTTGCTGATAATAGTCCCGTTGCGGCTAAATGTTGCCAACGGGGATCTTCGAGCACGCTATCGGCGATGCGGAGCCATGCACCGTCGAATTCAGCTTCGATTTCGATGTCAAATTCTTGTCCTGCATCGACTCTGGCTACTTGGGCTTTGGAGAGGTGTTCGGGTGCTTGCCCGAAGGTAATGGTATCGGAAGAAGGGGGACTGGGTTTTGGCGAAATTCTTGACGGCGGCGGGGAGTAAGTCGAGTTGGTTTTGGAATAAGTCGGTGACTTCGCGGACTAAGCCATCGACGTAGGGGTCGCTACAGGATATGCCCGAAAACCTGCAAGATAGCCCTCAAAAGCGCATTCTCTCGTTGAATTTTTGACCAAAAATAGCTAAAACTGCAAGATCTTAAACTGGCTCAGAGCAAGCGTTACAATGCTATCTTGCAG
>JANYDE010000134.1 GCA_025359915.1 Chamaesiphon sp. 336R_metabinner_41
GGGGCTGGGGGGATGGGGGGATGGGGGGATGGGGGGACGGGGGGACGGGGGGACGGGATTGATGTTTTTTACCCTTTACCCTTTACCCTTTCCCCTTTACCCTTTCCCCTTTACCCTTTCCCCTTTCCCCTTTACCCTAAAGCCTAAACCACTACCCCAAAGCTACCATTGAAGCTCTGCCAGCGATCGATTTAGCAATACTAACTAAAGCTTTGGCTGAAGCTGAATCTGGCTCTGATATGACGATCGGAATACCATTGTCACCGCCTGTACGGACAGGAATTTCCAGGGGGATTCTACCTAATAAGGGTACCCCTAATTCAGCCGCAAATTTCTCGCCACCATCAGAACCGAAAATATCATACTGCTTATCTGGCATATCTGGGGGGATAAAGTAGCTCATGTTTTCGACTACGCCTAGTACGGTAGTGAATTTTTCAAACATCCGCAGTCCTTTGCGTGCGTCAGCGAGGGCAACGGTTTGAGGTGTCGTGACGATGACGGCTCCAGCCATCGGGACGGCTTGGGCGAGGGTAAGTTGTGCGTCGCCAGTTCCAGGTGGTAAATCAACGATCAGATAATCTAATTCGCCCCAATTCACTTGGTATAGAAATTGACGAATAATGCCGTTTAACATCGGTCCCCGCCAGATCACAGGCTGATCTCGATCGATCAAAAATGCCATCGATACCAATTTCACGCCATGACTGAAAGCTGGTTCGAGGCTACCATCTTCCGTTGGGACTAATCTCACATCGCTCAAACCAAACATCAGTGGTGCGTTCGGCCCATAGATATCGGCATCTAGTAGCCCTACTTTAGCACCCAACTGGGCAAGCGCAACCGCCACATTCGCCGCTACGGTACTTTTACCCACGCCACCTTTACCGCTGGAGATAGCGATGATATTCTTGACTCGATCGATGCCCTGACGGTCTGGCAATCCCTTCTGTTGAGGAATTTCGGCAGTTACTTCGACATCGACATCCGTCACGCCTGGGAGCGTTTTCACTGCCTGTTTGCATTCATCAACGATAAACTCCCGCAAGGGACAAGCGGGAGTAGTTAATACCACTGTAAATTTAACTAAACCACCATCCACCTGAATATTGCGGATCATATTGAGTTCCACCAGACTCTTCTGTAGCTCTGGATCTTGGACTGGTTTGAGTACTTCTAAAACAGCACTTGCATCTAACATAGTTATTTATATATTTTTGTGATTCGGTTCGTTGGTGGTATCGAAACGTCTGCCTTTGCCGACGGCAGACTAAAGCCAAAAGCATTAGCCTCTTATTTCCTGCGGAAGCCTGCGCTTTTCGCTTATGGAGAATCGAGCTTTTACGCCACACCATAGGCATTTTAACTGGGAATAGCCTGTGCCACCAAACTCGATCGAAAATAGATGTGTTAGTCAAGCCTGTCAGTGATCACCGATTGGCGGAAGCATCAATTTCAAGACGCAGTCAGAGCAATTTCGTTAGAATGTGTGAGATCTACCAGCCGCAATACTTTCCTCCATGAGTACCCAGCTTTACCAAGAAATCAAAGAATTTTATGATGCATCTAGCAATCTGTGGGAAGGAGTTTGGGGCGAACACATGCATCATGGCTATTATGGGCCAGATGGAAACTATAAACTAGATCGTCGGCAGGCGCAGATCGATCTGATTGAAGAGCTACTAAAATGGGCTGGTGATTTTGACAAAAACCCACCCCAAGATATTCTTGATGTCGGTTGTGGGATTGGTGGTAGTAGCCTCTATTTGGCGCAGAAATTTGGTGCTAGAGTGACGGGGATTACGCTTTCTCCCGTTCAGGCAAATCGCGCCAAGGAACGAGCAAGAGCGGCCGGATTAGATGCAAAGACTGATTTCCAAGTAGCGAACGCTCTAGAGATGCCGTTTGCTGACAATAGTTTCGATTTTGTCTGGTCATTGGAAAGTGGCGAACATATGCCGGATAAGGTGAAGTTTTTGCAGGAGTGTTATCGCGTATTGAAACCAGGCGGGAAGCTGATGCTGGCAACTTGGTGTCATCGCCCGACAACTGCGTCAACGCCATTGAATCGTGAGGAGGAACAACATTTACAGGATATTTATCGGGTTTATTGTTTGCCCTATGTGGTTTCACTACCCACATATACGGAGATTGTCGAGCAGTGTGGATTCAAAGATTTACGGGTGGATGATTGGTCTACGGCTGTCGAACCATTTTGGGATGTGGTGATCGATTCGGCGATTACTCCTCAGGCAATTGTGGGGCTATTTAGGGCTGGTCGGAAAACGATCGAGGCGGCAATATCATTGCGGTTGATGAGCAACGGTTATCGGAGCGGTTTGATTCGGTTTGGGATCGTTGCGGGCACGAAATAAACAGTTCGAGAACAATTGCGTCATCGATATCGTCAATGGATGAAGAAAGCTCAAATTTTCTCTATCTATTGACTCGAATAAAGATGCTAGCTTTCACTCTAATGAGAGATAGTGAGATTTAGATCAGACTGGTAATATACAAAGAGAGTAATGATTCGACAATTCACGATCGATAGTTGGATCTGTGAAATGAGTAGTATACTTTGACCTTATGGAAATCGATCGGATTCATTTTTATGTTCTAGATGCCACTCAAATCCAAGACTTTTTAATCAAAAAAATGGGTCTACGGTATTTGGGATGTGAAATTAAGGAGCATACGATCGAGTATTTAGTTGGTAATGCTCACTTATTATTCTCCATTTCATCACCGCTCACTTCAGCTAGTCCGGTTGCCAAATATCTTCAGTTTCATCCATCGGGTGTGAGCGATATTTCATTTCGGGTGCGAGATTTAGCTGCTGTTGGGGAAAAAATCGATCGATTAGGCATCAAAATTTTAGAAACGTCAGCAACAGATGATCGGTTGCCGTGGTTGAGAATTCAAGGTTGGGGTTCGATCGAACATACGATTATTCAGGCTCCCCCAAAATCGATAAATTCACCCAGCGATTTAGATGAATCAATTACAGGTATCGATCATCTCGTGCTAAATGTTGCCGTTGGCGAACTAGCACCAGCGACAATTTGGTATCAGAATTTGTTTGATTTTCAGGTGAAACAGACGTTCGATATTCAGACTCAGCAATCAGGACTAACAAGTAATGCACTAGTTAGTACCTGTGGGAAAATCAGATTTAATATCAATCAACCTAGTTCTATCAACTCTCAAATCCAACAATTTTTAGATCTAAATCAAGGAGCTGGAATTCAACATATCGCCTTGCAGACCAAGAATATTCTGCCGACAGTCCATCGAATGCAACAGCAACAATTACCATTTCTATCGATCGATCCCACCTACTATAACCAGTTGCAAATTAGAGCCAGAACAGCTCAAAACTGCATCCTCACCCCTGATGAATGGCAACAACTTCAACAGCTTCAAATCTTGGCCGATTGGTCTGACTCCTCACCTGAAGCCCTCTTGCTGCAAATATTTACCGAACCAATTTTTGAAGCCCCCACCTTCTTCTTTGAAATCATCGAACGCCGCAACCGCGCTACCGGATTTGGACAAGGTAACTTCCAGGCATTATTTGAAGCGATCGAAGCTAGGATCTAGATCGCTTGATGTAGTTTAGAATAGGAAACGAGGAATCGATCGTCCGCTCATCCCGATGTCTGACAGTTAGCGTTTACGGCAAATATGTATCAATCTTCCCCCCGCAAAAACTTTTCAGACGCTTTACTCGATCCTACCGCGATTGCGCTCCTCGGTTCGATCGCCTTACATGCCATCCTTGGAGCTGGATTACCTTTCTTCACCCAGCCAGAAAAAACAGGTAAAAAAGCAGATCCTGGTACAGTTAAGGTCGTGCAACTAACGCCCAGCGAACTTCAACGTATTCCCCAAGCACCGCCAATTTCCACACCTCAACCTTTACCTCCAGTCACTTTACCGACAACTCCTACCACCAAAGTAGTTCCACAACCGATTACGCCCAACTCTTCCACCATCCCTTTTTCGCCGATTCGCGTTCCGTTGGAAAAAATTAATGTTCCGCAGTCCAAAGGCAGCAAAGATCAGAAAGCAGTCCCCCAAGCACAACCCACTGCACCAACATTCGATCCCAATATTAGTTTCAAGCCCACTAAACCATCAATTAAAATAGACGTTCCGACGAAGCCAAAACCAGCCCCAAAACCAGCCCCAACGTCAATAATCACGCCAACGCCAATCGCTAAAACCAAGAAAAAAATATTAGTTACGCCAGATCCATCAACAGCGGCTTTACTAGATGACGATGGCGGTGATGTATCACCGACTCCAGCAGCTACTCCCAATCGTCAAGCGACGGAGCCAGTAAATAAGCCAGCGATACCATTAACATCGACTGCACCTAATTCCACACCATCAGCTCAATCGCCAACTCAGTCATCAGACAATGGTGGGGACAATAAGAGTAGTTTTATCTATGGTAAATATGCGGCAGCAGCCAGCGAAAGAATCAGAGAATATTTGACAGCTTATCCAGATATCCATTTGTACAAGCCACAATTGTTGTCGCAAAGTTATCCAGTTGGCGCACCTTGCAGCAGGGAAAAGCAATCTCCGTTTATTGTGTTGATGGTAGCTTTTGACAAAGTACCTGAAAATCCTGAAAACAATCCTCTCGGTGATTCTACCGCACCGGCGATCGACAAACCCTATGTTGCCTCAGATCGAGATACACCAGAAAATCGTAAGTTGGGCGAACTCGCAATCAATACAGCTCTCTATGAAGCTAATAAAGCCGACAAAGATCGTCCAGCAACAGAGAAAGGAAAGCGAGTTTTGTATCAATATCGGGTTCAATTCGATCCGACAACTTGTAAGAAGTGAATAGGGGATAGGGGATAGGGAATAGTGAATAGTGAATATCAACTATTTTCCTACGGAAAGGCTATTGCTTTTGGCGTTAGCCTGCCTTAGGCACAGGCAAACGCTCCGCTACCGCCAACAACTGTCAACTATCAACTATCAACTAACTACAAATCCCAAATGCCAAGTAGTAGCCGCAAAAACGATCGCAGCGAATAGGGATAATAAACCTTGGAGAATTAGCCCGATTACCGAACCTAAGACAATTCCTACCCCAGCTTTGAAAGAGATCGTAAATCTATCACCAAACGGTAAATTACGCGGGTATAGTAGCTCCCCGACGACAGCCCCGATAAATGGCCCAAAAAACATCCCCACTAGCGGACCACCCAAGGGTAAAGCTGGCAGCAGCCCAAAGAATCCGAGGAATAAGCCCACGATCGAACCAATTTGACCCCAATGGCTAGCTCCGGCTTTTTGGGCACCCCAGATGCCCGATAACTGCTCGATCGCGAAACACATGACAAGGACAACACCAGAAGCTATGAGCGAAATAGTGAGATCGTCCCAATTATATAGAAATCCAGCCATGATCGAGGCACCGAGAATCAAGCTTGGCCCAGGCATCACTGGTACTACCGCCCCGACGACTCCTACTAAGGTCGTCAGGAGGAGACCAATATAAATTAGTGTTGTAGTTGTCACGTTGGAGATACTCTTAGTAAGACGAGAACGCGGGCGCGAGTGTTGTCAATGCATTCATCGCAAATTGCAACGCAAAGATCGCGATAATAGGGGAGAGATCGATCGATCCGATGGGCGGTACAAAGCGGAACAGATTGAGATAGGGATCGGTGACGGGACTGAGAAAACCCACGATTTGCTGCATCCAATCGATATTCGGAAACCAGGTGAGTAATAATCTGACAAAAATAATCACTAAGTAAAGATTGAGGAAGTTGGTGAGACTAGCAATCAATAAGGGTGCGATCGCGGAATTGTTCATAAAAATTATTGGATAAGCGATAATCTGCTGCACCTAGTTTAACCGATCGACTGGTACTTCTGGACGATCGTCAAGTACCGTACTAACCGACTAAATCGACAGAAATTTTAGTTAGATTGTTGAGTATTGCTATCTTTATCCATCCGCTGAATTAATGGATCGAGCGTATCGTCAGCGGCATTCCCGATCGAGGATCTCACCGCATCGATCGTATTATTTAGGTCATTGATTTTATCATCTAAACTCTGTCTTGCCATCTCCATTCGATCGATCTGACGGCGGCGGCTAGACTTAAATGGTCTTTTTTCGCCACTTTCCAATTCATCATCGATCCGATTAGCTCTTTGATTGACGATTGACGCGCCAATTACCCCGCCAACAACACCACCCACCAACGTTCCCAACCAAAATCCAGCCCCAAACCCATCACGATTACTCATAACTCAATCTAAAATTATTACCTTAATTAATTATAGCAGCCGCCAATGTGCGCTTAGTTATCGACCAAGAAAGCATACTCAGTCACGATTTGACCTGCTAACAGATGCTCTTGAATAATTCGTTCGATTACTGCTGGTGTCGCCGAATGATACCAGACTCGATCGGGATAAACAACTACAATCGGCCCATGATGACAAACCCGCAGACAATTTGCCTTGGTCCGAAAAACGCATTCTTGGGGTGCGTCGGGAGTATCTAGCCCTAACTCTCGTAATCGGCGTTTGAGGTAGTCCCAGGCGGCGATACTGTCTGCCTTATCGCAACAAATGGGTTTAGTTTGATCGGCACAAATCAGGATATGGCGGGAAATGCGATCGAGTCCTAGTTTAGCAATCGAATTAGTAAACATCATTTTCTCTTTCGACTCTTCATCCTGCAACATAAATCACCAAAGTCCCGTCAGTACAAATGCTAGTTGTTAGAATCAATTTAGCTCTTTTTGCTCCAACTCACATTATTTTTAAAGATGAGATTTATGTTAGCCAAAGTAGCTTCACTCGGTCAGTGGTTGCCAAAACGGTGGCTATATTCCGGTATCTGTGTGCTTACAGTCGCTACTATTACAGTGGGTCAACCACAAGTTAGCCAAGCGGCGGAATGGTGGCAATTACTGATTCAAGGTGCTCAAATTGTTCAGTTGTCTAATATGTCTGATGCTCAAGAAGTTGCTTTAGGCGAACAGACTAATCAATCTTTACTCGGACAAGTCAAAATTTCTCATAATCAAGCTCTGACTAATTATGTAAATCAGATCGGTCAACGGTTAGCTAGAAATAGTGCTAGACCAAATATTAAGTATACATTCCAAGTCGTTGAAGACGATAATATCAACGCTTTTGCCACGATGGGCGGCTTTGTTTATGTCAATACTGGCTTGATGAAAGCCGCCGATAATGAAGCGCAATTAGCTGGCGTAATTGGTCATGAAATCGGACACATTACTGGTCGCCATTCGCTCCAACATATCAAACAAGCAGCCATCGCTCAAGGGGCTAGTTCGCTATTGGGAGTCGATCAAGACAAACTCGTTCAAATTGGCGTACAAGTGGCTCTGACACTGCCAAACAGCCGTCAAGACGAGTATGACGCAGATCGTCGCGGCTTGACTACGATGATTCAATCTGGCTATGCACCTAGTGCGATGCCTGAGTTTATGAAGAAGCTCATTCGCGGTACTTCGGCTCCAGAATTCCTCAGCAGTCACCCTGCTGTAACGGAACGAGTCTCCAATCTCCAAAAAATGATTCCCGCTGCTTATCGAAGTCGCACTGATGGCTTAAATACCAGTACTTACAAGCAAAGTCTTCGCAGCTTTTTCTAGAAATCTTACTCCCTCCCCTTAGAAAGGGGAGGGCTGGGGTGGGGTATAGATCTCCGCAGCAGCTCCAATCCATCCGCGATGGCTTAATCCAAACCTACCAACAAAACCCCCAAGCCAAGAGCAAACCACTGACAAAATGCAACCTTACCGCCAGATATTTAGAAGTCCTAACGATTTCTGGTCGATCGTGATATTCCCAGACAAAATTAGTTAACTTAAATGCTAATGGTAGACTGATAAATATTAACAAAGTGGCGATCGGAAATAATTTACTAACGACACCAACTGCTGTTAATAGATAAATGCTGACAGTACTCCATTGCAATACCCGCGTCCCCATCTCCGTTCCCATTCTGACGATTGGCGACAATTTACCAGCAGCCAAATCATCTTTGACTTGATGAAAATGCGAACAAAATAAAATTAAACTCGTAGAAATACCAATAATTAACGAGGCTGCAAAATTGGCGATCGACCAAGATTGAGTCTGACTATAATAAGCTGCACTTAGAGCTAATGGACCGAAACAGATCGTGCAAATTACTTCGCCGAGACCCTGATATCCCAATCGAAAGGGTGGCCCCTGATAAGTATATCCCAGAAAACAACATACCAAGACGATCGCCACCACCGTAATATCTTGCTGCCACCAAGCGATCGCGCTAATACCTAAAATACCTAATAATAGAAATAAATTTCCGACCCAAAACATCAGATTGCGATTGCCAGTCAAATTTACAATCGATTCGGCTTTATTAACATCAATTCCTGTATCACTATCAAATACATCATTGCTAATATTCATCCAAGCAATAATCGCAATTGCCGATCCTAAAAACGTTCTCAAAATATTGAGATCGATAGCTTGAGTCTGACTATAAGCAACAGCAGAACCCACTGTAATTGGAATAATAGCTACAGTATACATCGGCGGTTTAATTGCCGCTAACCATAGCTTAAACTTGGGTTGCTCGATCGCGTTAATTACAGCCATAATCAAATTAGTGGATAGGGGATAGGGAATAGGGAATAGGGGGTAAAAGATTTAAACCTCAGATCGATAACTGTAAAGCCTTACCTAACTAGCTATAGCACGATCGTCAATTCGCTAATTCTCCCTGACAAAGAAAATTAACAAGTTCAGCACCTGGCTCTCGATGCTCTCCCCACCAAAATCAATCTTCATGTATACTACTTGGATGACTTAGTAGCATACATGAAGATTCTGAAATCATTTAGGATGAGTAAAGAACGCATATCCCTCCCGTCATGAAGACTAATCCTGATAAATCTCACCCAGACTCAATCTCACCCCAGCCATTACTGGCGCAATGGTGGGAAAAATGGGGCGAAAATATCAAAATTTTAGTTCTGGCGTTAGGATTGGCATTCTTCATTCGGACATTTATCGCCGAGCCACGCTATATCCCTTCTGGATCGATGTTACCAACATTAGAGATCGGCGATCGATTAATTGTCGAAAAAATCTCCTATTATGCTCATCCACCCCAACGCGGAGACATTATCGTCTTTGTACCACCGCAGCAGCTCCAAGATCAAGGTTTTGGGACTGATCAAGCTTTTATCAAACGAGTCATCGGTTTGCCTGGAGATACTGTCGAAGTAAAAAGTGGTCGGGTATTTATCAACCAACAACTACTCACCGAATCATACATCGCTGAAGCACCTAATTATCTGATGTCACCAATGGTTGTACCACCAGCCGAATTATTTGTCATGGGTGACAATCGCAATAACAGCAACGATTCCCACGTTTGGGGATTCTTACCAAATGCTAATATTATCGGTCATGCTTGCTTCCGCTTCTGGCCATTAGAGCGGTTGGGTGGGATGAGATAGTTAATTTAGTTGATAGTTGTTGGCGTAGCCTTTCCGTAGGAAAATAGTTGATAGTTGATGGCGAAATTAAATCTTTAGATCTCCATCCCATAATTTACAATTTATAGTCTCTGATGTATTATTTTCCTCAAGATCCGCCATATTTTATTTTAATTGCTGGTTTATTAGCTGGTATCGCTTGCGGTGCGGCATTTGATGGTACTTTACGCCAAACTGTCAAGAATTGGTCGGTAAATCGTAAGAATATCCAGCTCTCGACTAGTGATGATACTAGTTTACGATTAACCTTTCTGGGGATTTGCTTGGGGATTGTTTTCTTTCTCTCGGCTGGTTTGGAGATCTTCGGCTTTCCCACTTGGCTGGCTTATAGTATCGCGCTCCCATTGACTATTTTTATTGCGATCCTACTCTGGTATCAACTTCAAGTAGTATTCAAACAACTCGATCGCGGTGGTTCACCTGCACTAGATCTCGATTCTTGGGAAGAGTAATTGTGAGTATATCCCCGACTTCTCGAAGAAGTCGGGGATAGGCACTTAGCCAGTAACCAATCTATCCAACTCATCTAAAGCTAATTCAAAATCGTCATTGACAATCCGATAGTCAAACTCATCTTGGGCGGCGATTTCGACTGTGGCTTGCGCCAATCGGCGTTCGATAGCTGCCGCTGAATCGGTACCGCGTTCGCGGATACGGGTTTCTAGCGTCGCGATATCAGGAGGAAGAATAAAAATGCGTAAAGCAGTAGGAAAGATCTTTGCCACTTGTCTGGCTCCAGCCAATTCAATTTCTAGAATGACCGAATTTCCCCGATCGATCTGTGCTCTGACAGGTTCGATCGGTGTACCATAATAATTACCTGCAAACTCTGCCCATTCTAACAATGCTCCAGCCTCGATCGTGGCTTCAAATCGATCGCGAGGATAGAAATAGTAGTGAACACCCTCTACCTCACCTTCACGGGGCAATCTGGTCGTAGCAGAGATCGATAAATATAGTTCTGGATGTCGTTCGAGTAGAGCTTTGAGTAATGTCCCTTTGCCGACACCACTAGGTCCAGTTAAAACTATCAATCTACCCGTCATATTCTAGTCATTCAACCTGCGATCGTGTGTATCTCGCATTGTACCGTCTCAATAACCCCTGGTAAAGCAATTCTCCAATCTCCCCTCTCCCATCCCCTAAAATCAATTTTAGGAGTTGACCAGAAATTGCTAGAATAGAGCCGAAGACCTTCCTGCTAAACATCGAAGCCCTTACATAGTAGTTTGAGCTAGCGATGTGGGCATAATGATCGTATCGCAGGAGTCTCATTCCTAGCATCCTCAATCTGCTTAGTTAGTTCAGCACCGACAATTCAGACTCGAAGATCCCGATTACTATGAGAGGGAGATCGAAAAATTTGACTCAGTGGTTTCCCGTCTCCCGTTTATCTCCTATGAGTTTTGCACAATTCCCCAGTAATCAGCCGCCATCGCATCCAGAAGCTGCAACTAGACCTGCCAAGCCTATTAAACGTCCGAAAAGACCAGATCCATCGGATTATCCACCTTTGCCCCCGATGTTGCAACTGACGGGAAATACCCCAATCCCCCCAGCTAGTGAGCCACTTCAGTATCGGGCAATCGGCTTGATTTTAGGTAAATATGTACCCTCGATCGAGGAATTCAATCAGGGGATAATGTTGGCGGATGATGGTACAGAGATCGATGCTGTCATTCTCGGTCGCATTATGAGTCTGATCAAAAATCACCTTGATCTAGAACAGTCTCATCTGTGGGTAGTTTATCCCCGCATTCGCAAAGAGGACAATAAACTCCACGCCCAGATTATGGGCATCTGGGATCCTCAATTAGTGATCAAGCAACTCGATGGATCGAGTGACGATCGGGATCCCAATGAGCTACCATCAGAGGTACCGACGATTCCCTCGATCGAGACTTTAGGTATTCCCGATAGTTATTTCTCAATTCGTGGTGAAGTGATCTATCAGTCGCGCGAGACGAAAGAAATATTTGTCAAAATTCGCCAAGCACCTAAGAAAAAAACCGAAGAAGAGCGGTATTTCAAGATCCGCTTGGTTGGCGATCTTGCTCAAAAGTTGGTTGGTAATTTTTGGGACTTTGATGTGATCAGAGTCAATAACGACTTAGAGATTCGCAGTGCCCAATTCGTCGCACCGCTCCGCGCTAAATTGCCCCGTAAAGGTGGTAGTAGACCGCCAGGTGACTTCGGGAGCAAAACACCCTTTAGAAGGCCGTGGGAGGAGAATGAGCCAATGGCAGCAACAGTAGATAAACCGAAGCCTGCGGCACCAATCAAACGCTCGCTACCGCCTAAGTTAGAATTGCCGGATGCTTAAATAGTTGATAGTTGATAGTTGATAGCTAGTACTAAGTGGTGGCAGTACTAGCCCTGGTAGCTCAAAATAAAACAGCCCCGATTTCTTCAAGAAATCGGGGCTGTTTTGAGGTCGAAATTTAACCTACTGAGGTAGTTTCAAACTTCGCAGCAGCAGCTTTTAAACCAGCAGCCTTGTCGGTTTGTTCCCAAGGTAAATCTAAGTCGCTGCGACCAAAATGACCGTAAGCGGCGACATCTTGATAAAAACGACCACCACGTTCTGCGGGTAAATTTCGCAGATTGAAAGTGGATAGAATTCCCTCTGGACGCAATTCAAATTGCTCTTCAATCAGTTCAAAGATTTGGTCGTCGCTAATTTTGCCAGTGCCGAAAGTTTCGACTAAGATACTGACAGGACTAGCTACGCCAATTGCATAACTGAGTTGAACTTCACACTTATCGGCTAAACCAGCCGCGACGACATTTTTCGCGACGTGACGACAAGCATAAGCAGCAGAACGATCTACTTTGGTGGGATCCTTACCGGAGAAAGCACCGCCGCCATGACGGGAATAACCGCCATAGGTATCGACAATAATTTTACGTCCAGTCAAACCAGCATCCCCTTGAGGACCACCAATTACAAATTTACCCGTTGGATTAACCAGGAAATGAGTATTAGCGTCTGGCTTGATATCTAAGTCTGCGAAGACAGGGAGCACCACATATGTCCAGAGATCGGCTTTGATTTTAGCCAAAATGCCAGCATCGTCGGTAATAGTACCAATCGTCGCATCGTGTTGAGTTGAAATCAAGATCGTATCGATCGCAACAGGCACACCATTTTTGTATTCAACGGTGATTTGGGTTTTGCCATCGGGGCGGAGATAAGACAGATCCCCAGTCTTCCGCACAGCGGACAACCGACGCGCGACACGATGAGCCAAACTGATTGGCAAAGGCATTAATTCGGGTGTTTCGTTACAAGCATACCCGAACATAATCCCTTGATCTCCAGCACCAGTCTGGTCGAAGATATCGGTACTATCGTCACGATTTTCTTGTGCTGCATTTACACCTTGGGCAATATCCGGTGATTGCTGATCCAAGGCAATTAGGACTGACGCACTATTTGCCGAAAATCCATTATCGGCATTGGTATAGCCGATTTCAGCAATTTTCTTGCGAGCTAAGTCAATATAGTTGACAGTCGCTTTGGTGGTAATCTCACCAGTGATCAAGACGAGTCCGGTGTTGACTACAACTTCCGCTGCAACCCGACTATAGGGATCCTGCGCGAGTAATGCATCCAAAATCGTATCAGAGATCTGATCGCAAATTTTGTCAGGGTGTCCTTCCGTCACGGATTCCGATGTAAAAAGATATCTACGAGACAAGTAACAGTCCTCCTTCTAGTACTGGCTAATGTTAGCCTATATATTTACACAATGCTTGCAAATTAATCCAGAATTTTACCATTCTGCGTTTAATGTGCTAGCACGTGGGGTAGTTGCTATTACAATCTATACTAAAACTGACCAAAGGAGAATCGAAAATTGTTGACGCTTGGGGTAAATATCGATCATGTTGCCACGATTCGGCAGGCTAGGCGTACTGTGGAACCAGATCCGATTGCGGCGGCGGTACTAGCAGAATTAGCTGGTGCTGAGGGGATTACGGCTCATCTGCGGGAAGATCGGCGACATATGCAGGATCGAGATATTCGATTGTTGCGCGAAACTGTCCGCACTCGTCTCAATCTAGAGATGGCAGCGACGGCGGAGATGGTGCAAATCGCCCTGGAAGTAAAGCCTGATTATGTCACGCTGGTACCAGAAAAACGGGAAGAAGTAACCACCGAAGGCGGATTGGATATTGCGGGTCAACTCGATCGAATGAAGTCAGTCGTCGATCGGTTACAATCAGCAGGGATTCCTGTTAGTTTATTTATCGACCCAGAACCCGCCCAAATTGCCGCTTCAGCCCAGGTAAAAGCTAAATTCATCGAATTGCATACGGGACGCTATGCTGAAGCCAAGGATTCGATTTTGGTGGCGCAGGAGCTAGCTAATTTAGCCACGGGATGCGAACTGGCAATTGAGGCTGGTTTGCGAGTGAATGCCGGACATGGACTGACTTATTGGAATGTACGCCCGATCGCTTGTCTCCCTGGCATGGAAGAATTGAATATCGGTCATAGTATCATCAGTCGATCGGTTCTAGTCGGAATCGATCGAGCCATCCGCGAGATGAAAGCAGCTATGTTTGGCGTTAATATCTAAATTTTTAGCTACAAATCTATTCACTATTCACTACTTACCATGCAAACTTATTACTATCTAGTCGCCAGTAAGAGATTTTTACGGGAAGAAGAAGATCTCGACGAAGTATTTGCCGAGCGAGTCCGCAATTATCAAGAGCAAGGCAAAGAAATAGATTTCTGGTTTATCGATCGACCTGCATTTTTAGATGCTCCAGAATTAGCCAGTGTCAAGTCTAAAGTCCCCCAGCCTGCTACGGCAATTATCTCTACTAATAAGCAGTTTATCACTTGGTTTAAACTTCGTCTAGAGTTCGTCGCCGTTGGTGAATTTCAAGCTCCATCGGCAACTATTCCCGATCCGATTGGTGTTTTGACTACAGTTTAATTAAAGTTAAGACTTACCACCACACATATCCCCGACTTCTCTGAAGAAGTCGGGGATATTAATTTAATTATCGATCGATTCTCACCTCTAGCGATCGAGGATGATATTTGATCACAAAATCTCTGACACGGCGGTAGTCCTTTTTTGTGGTAAGTCCTACACAACCGGAAGTACCATCTTCCTTTCTATCTCGATTGAAACTAGGATCCCAATGAATACCTAAAGCACTTCTAGTCATCCGAGAATTGAAACCAGGCTTGGGAAAAATCGGAATCATCGTACCACCAACCTCTGGAAGAGTACCCTGAACAACCCTAGCGGCGACTGAATAAGATCCATCGGGTAGCGGCGCATGTGTCTGAGTTTGATAACGATTTTTGTTTTGAGTAAACGCTCTACCACTCACAGCATTGAGTTGAAATGTTTGACGCGATCCTCCACTTTGATAAGCTGTCAATTTATAGATCGGATTGTTGAATCTATTCTTGGGATTACTGGCAGCTCTACTTAAAACTAGACAAGGAAAAGCCCGACAAGAAGATGATTTAGTGAGAGCATTTGCGGTAGAATTAACATCGTAGATGCCCATTGATAGAGCGATTGTAGTCAATCCAATGATCCGAGCGGCAATTAGAACTTGATGCATATATTTTTATATCTAAAGAAGCTATCTCATAACTGACGATCGATAGCATAGATGGTTGCATTAACCAACAGATCTGCTAAAGTTAATCTTTGAGATCTTGCTACTCTAAGTATTCCCAAATTTCAGTCGGATCATCAAATCTCTCGATCAAGAATTACCTAACTATTGTCATTTCGGCGATTTTATTGGTAAATTCTGGATTTGAGCAGCAAACCACAATGCCGCATTACCATTATTATGATCCATTCGATCGATCGTTTCTTCCAATAACTGAATCGGTAATCCTGAAAGTGCGATCGATTCGAGACACTCTTCATACTCACCATTAATTAACCGAAAAGCAATGACTTGTTTTCCTCTCACATTAACTACCCAATATTCAGGGATTTCTAAAGCGAGATAAAGTTGTTTCTTTCGATCCAAATCAGTTGATAGAGTAGTGTCAGAAATTTCTACCACTAAATCTGGTACGCGCCACTGATTTAAGTTCACGCGGCGGGAACCACCTGCTGGAGACTGCGGAGAGTCGCCCCCAATGTATAATACTTCATCTGGCGCAGCCCCTTGATATGGCGGCTTTTCTAACACACAGCCACCCAAGAGATCGAATTTTACATCTCCTTGTTTCATAAACCAGCTATACAAAATCATTGTTAGCAGCTTGTTGAATCGTGAGTGGTTGATGCCTTCGTTACCCATATCCTCAATCCACATTACTCCAAGATGAAAAAAAACGCACTCTAATTCACTGTTCGGATTTTCGACACGGTGAAGGTAGTCTTCCCACTTAGCTTGTCTATTAGCGATAATATGTGCTGATGTTGTGATAATAGCAGTCATGGGCAATTACCTCTCAATCTAAGGCTCTAGATACTTTAATTCTACCGCAGATGTTGAGATTTCATGAAAATGCTATATTTATTTCATCTCATTATAAACAAGTTTAGATATTTCTGGAAAGATGGTTTTATCTTTGTCAAAGGCTGGATCTTCGGCAAAAACTGCCAAAACATAAGACTTTTTGCGATCGAGTATTTCCACTAAGCATACTTCCGATCTTGTCAATTGCGGTACCCATCCAGCCTTAGAATAGAATTTAACATTTTTACTGGGTAGATATTCACCAAAGAAAGACTGGATCGGATTGAAATCATCGGCTTTTATTTTTGACCATTCTTTCTTATCGACTTGTCGTTCCAACAGGGAACATATTTTAGTGCTTGCAGCTTGTGAGACAGCTTTTTTTTGATAGCAAGCTTCATACATTAATCTAGCAGCATCAAACGTAGTCAGTCTATTTCTAATTGGTTGACTGGGGTTAGTTGGATTAGATCTAATTTGCAATTCATTACCTGTCGGCTTGGATAAATCGAGATAAGGAATTGGATAAGTTTTTTGGGTGAGATTAATATTTTCGTTGTATCCTGCGGCTTTGAAATAATCATTGATTCTAAATTCACGATTTTTTAGCCACGGTTCTAAAATATTATTAGTAACCTGTTGTTTTGATGAATAAGAACCTGTGAGGCTATCGATGATAAAGCTGCTAGAATCATTGTCTGATTCTTTCATCATTTTATCGATAAATGGATCGAAAGCAACTGAATTATTCCACATTTTAGCTGCTATTTGTCCCTGCAAATCGGCTAGCCAAAATAGTTTAGCAACACTAGCCGGAAACATCAGTTTGTCTTTCTTATATTCGCCGATCTCGCTAGTATTTGCATCAATCAGAGTAATCGAGAGATTGCGATCGCTTAGTTTTTTATTTTTAACTAGCTTAATAATTTTTCCAACAACTTCTGTCAACTTTTTACTAGGCTGGAATAATGGCTTTTGATCTGGGAAATAGGAAATACCTCGACTACTATCCCATGCAAATTGATGAATGGGAGGCTGAAAACTCACACTTTTTTTAGCCCAATCTGGGACTATTGGGAGTAATTGAGGATTAGAATTAGGGATAGCAGTAGATGAGGTGATCGATGGTTGTTTAATAAGTGGATCAGTCGATTGAGTCGGAATATTATTAGCATCGACTAAAGATTGTTTTTGGCTATTTTGCCAATTCGATATACTGTAAATAATTATTAGGATAGATATGATAGCCGCGATTGGCAAGAACAATAACAACTTGTACGTATTTTTTAAATGCGTAAAATAGCTTATTAATTCGGTAAGCTTAGATCTAATCTTAATAAATACTTTGCGAACTAACCTTGCAATAAATCGCAACCTTTTTACATTTTTCTTGTTCATATAAGCTGAATTTTATCGACATGAGTCGAATAAATCTGGTGTCTTTGAAATTTTCCAGCGATTATCAATTTTTTTAAATTCATAACAAGATGTAGCTCTATTGCTAGCAGAATCTTTCGCACTACCCGTTCGCGTATTGTGGAAAGTACGCTGCTCTGAGACAATTGCTATCACCCTTACTTCATCAGAACTGATCGATCGAATATCGGCAATTTTGTGTATCTGTTGGTTGCCATAAGTCCAATACATCCCATCATTTGCCAAATCATCTACTGAACTTCTATCTCTACCAGAATTATCGGTGATATTTCTTTGATAGGCTAAACCAGTAGTTAAATCTTCACCAGCACTCTTGCGGTAGCCAGAGCCAAATATACTTTTCTTAGCTTCCAACCATTGACTAATTAAACTACTAGCTTCATTATTATTCATTAGCTCGATCGAACTATCATCAGGTTTTGAGGAGATAGGAGAGCTGGGTGAAGAAACTGAAATAGGAGATTGCGACGAATTTCGATCGATTGATGGAGAAGCTGAATTAGTCGATGAAGGTGTGGGATTATTTTTACCGATCGACATACCTACAAATAGCATGAGCGCACCTAAAATTCCACCAATTAATAAAGTTTGTGGCGATTTATTCTCTGCTGGAGCCGGTTGAATACTCGTCTGGGGAGGTTGAATATTAGTAGGCGTGGTGAAGACAGTATTTGGTTGAGTAGAGCTAGTTGGTGGCGTGGTTTCGGCAAATGTGTAAATACTCGTTTCTGAGATCGAGATTGGCGGAGTTGGAGTAGGTGTATAAGTACTTGTTTCGGGAATCGGCGACAGAGGATCGATAATTATTGTCGATTGAACTTGAAATTCTTGGAGAACATCCGCCGCAGAGGTGGGATGATTTAGTAATCTATCGATCGATCTTCTTAGTTTACCACTGCTAGGGCGCAGATAATTTTCCCACTGCCATTTTTGGGTATTGGAATCGTATAAGTATTTTAATTCTCGATTACTTAGTAGATAAATAACAGTTACACCCAAACTGTACAGATCGAACTGTTTTCCGTTGGGAATATTATCTATACTAAGTGCTGTCAATTGTTGGCTAATGGGTTGAGCTACTTCACCACCAGCCGCAATTTTGAGTTCGGTAATGGCTCTAAAATCAGTTAAGATTGGTTGATTTTGAGCTTTGAATAAAATAGTATCTGGTGAAATGTTCCCGTGAACAATGCCCTGATCGTGCAGATAAGTTAAGACTGGAAGTATATCTTTGAGCAGTTTTTCGCAACGTTCTTCTGATAAGGGAACTGTCACCGCAGCAGGCTTACCTTGCACCGCGCCCGTAACTAGATGTAAATTATCACCTTCAACAAATATCTCGATAATAGACTGAATGTTTGGATGTCTGAGCGAAATCAGTCGATCGATCTGACTGGTATAGGTTGCGAGAATTTCATCGGCTCGATCGGTTGAATAGGATTGAACGATCGCTGTTTTATCTTCTTTGTCTGGACAATCTACCATCACAGATTGCTCGGTGAAAGATGATTGGATGACAGTGATGGAAGTATACTTAGTTTGATTTAGCATCTTAGGATTAAATTGTAACTTTTTAGTTGCTTCGTTGTCAATATTTAATTGCCAAACTGATGTTTTAGCGATCGATCCCAACGAAATCATATCCAGTGCCTGAAAGACTTTTTGATTGCTTGTCGATTCTTACCAATCGATAGTTACTAGAGCTATGAATCATTTATCAATTACGCTGAATTGCAAAACAAAGCCGTCCAGCAGTCTTCTGTTGTTCGCTGACTTTACTTCCGAGCGAATCAATAAAGTCTACCAAGCCTAATGTTTTTGAGCCATCATTATTGCGAGACTTATTGATATCTTGATGCCAACTTTTCCACCCTTCAGGAACAGTTATGCCACTTGTGGGTAAATCGGCTGTCATATAATATATCCCGACGGGCAGATCTTGAGGATTGATGGTGAGATTTGCGGTTGCGGTTGTGTCTTTTTGGGTGAGATTAAATTTTAGAGCTTTGGCTGCTGTGGTATTTTCTACCATTTTTTTTGTTTTGAGATCGTAGGATTGAGCAGTGGTGATTTGGACTCGATTAGTTGCAATGATTGGTGTTGTCGCTCCTTCACCTGTGGGAAAGTTTAGTTCATAAGTCATTCCCGTTAGAGGTTCTTGGGCGCGTTTATCGATTTCAAATAGTTCGATCGGTTGATTTCCGCGCTCGATCCGGATATCCTGCTGTAGGGATTGAGGTTGTGACAGTTTACCGCGTAGTTTCTCGACTTTTGCTCCAGGGACTTTGAGATAAGCCAATTCATCGCCAGGTACTTGATGGCGGAAGATTAATGTTTGGGCTGATTTCTCAAATTTGGTTTTGATTTTACCGATTAGTTGCGATACTTCGGCTTCATTCCCGATCGCTAACATGTAAAATGGTCGTTGTTTATCATAGCTAAAGGATGAGTTATTCAGGTTGTAAACAGTACCTTTGAAGTTGCTCTTAATCCCGATTAAGCCGACAGCGGAGTTAGGTTTCTGGACGTATGTGGCTAATTTTTGGACGATCCGATTGACATCGCCTTTATCTTGCTCTAAATCAGTAACAACTACTACTAGGCTGCTCTTGCGCCCCTGATCGCTGTCTAGAGCTACGTCAATTTTGCTATCTTTACCTTGATAAAAACTCGGTTGTCGTGCTGATTCAAAAAACGCATCGCGACTAATTGATTTAGCCGTACTGTCAAAGCTGAAATACTTGGTTTGCTTGGGATCAAAAATTGAGTCTAATGCATTGATCGCCCCAGCATATTCACTACCATTGCTATTGACATAGCCCCCCATCGAGCCAGAAGCATCGACGAAAATTGCACCGGAGACATTACTATTATCAGTGCTTTTTTTGTCGATCGAGTTCGCCAATTGACAAGGTAAAGATTGTTTACCAGATTGAGTTTCCCCCTCTCTAGTTCCAATTGCAACATCTTGTCGATCGCAACTAGTTACGATCGATATTAAAGCGATCGATAGCGAAAATTTAGCACAATTAAGTAATGTTTTATACATGCAAATCTATTTCAGCAGTGGGTTGAGTTGAATCAGTCAATAGTGTTAGATCGATCGAAACGTTGTTGGCTATCGATCCTTATATCCAAAGGTTTCGGTAATAGATTGTCACCTCTGTGATGATAGCATGCCCAATTATCCAGTCAATCTACTCAGTGACTACTCGCAATCTAATGTATGTAATAATACTAGATCAGGTGCCCGATCTGAGTTCAGGAGAATTTTTGACCACGACCTCAATTTCAGTAACTTTTGTGGGTAGGTTAGAAGTATATCCTCCGATCGTCGCTATTTTTCAGGAAAATATTAATATTTGTTGAACTTAGATCTAGGTTGTTAAGATGTCGATCTTTGAATGAATTGGCTTTCACGACATCTATTAAATACCAGTGTTAGAGTAGGCAATATTCGGCAGTAAATTATTTTCAGTCACTTAAGAAAATGAACAGTAAAAATGTCGGGGAAATTATCCGTTTATTCGTGTTTACCCTCGTTGGTTCTCTCCTCATGTTTGTCTTGCAGCCGCTGATTTATACGGCTGGAGTTGTGCGGCTATCAAATATTGAGAAGCAGGATCTGTGGCTCTCAGATCATTACATGTCAGCAGCAACAATTGTATTTATTGTTTCTATATTAGCTACCTTTATCTGGTATGTATGGAATCTATATTCACCTCCTGCTGATGGCAAAATGGCATCGGCTCGATCGGTTGGATGGTGGATCTTATTGTTATTACCGATTTTGGGGATTGTAGCGGCTTTGGTATTTGCGGTTCAGCCCTCGCCCACCATTGGCAAATTGACAGGTACTGACTTACCAATCTTGGCAGCGATGTTTAGCTTCGACGTACTGGCGATCTATTGGGGAGCCACTGCCAGTAGTACTCCTGGTTTAGCCAGAAGACTACCACCTGGATCGCAAGCAATCTTTCGTCGCTGATGGGCTTACCCCCAACCCCCTTATCAAGGGTTGGCTCTCCGGCTCCCTCAACTTTATAAGGGCTACCGTGTATACACAAGTCGGCTAGACTTCGTTGTCGATGGGCTTACCAACCCCCCTTATAAAGCGGATGCGCGTACTGTTCGGGTTCCTAGGGCACGTGTAGCGCGCCAAGCAGGGGGGGCTTTACTCCCTCCCCAAGGGGAGGGCTTTTCCGGCTCCCTCTCCTTTCTTTCCGGCTCCCTCCCCTTTCTTTCCGGCTCCCTCCCCTTTATAAGGGGAGGGCTGGGGTGGGGTAAACAACCCACGAAGCAACTCCAAAGCCAACCGAATATTTTCAAAGCAGATATACAAAATATGTCAACAAATAAATTATATGTAATTGGTGTCGGCGGATCGGGTGCTAAATGCCTAGAATCCATGATTCATTTTGCAGCGACGGGGCTGCTCGGTGACAGCAAACTCGAACTATTATTAGTCGATCCTGACGAGTCGAATGGAAACGTCGAGCGGACTCGCAATAGTCTGAATATCTATCAAAATTGTCAGCAATTAGTCAATGCTGGAGATAAAGCGGTAGACTCTGGTTGGATGGCGGCTTCGATCAAATATCATGGACTATGGTCGCCGTTTGCTAAAGAATCTCAAAGCCGCGAATTGGGTTCATTTTTTCGGTATAGTTCGCTCAAGAGTAACGAACCAGCTTTATCGAGTTTCTTTGATGTCCTGTATAGTGCCGAGGAACGCACTCAGACGCTCGATGAGGGCTTTAGAGGACGACCTTCGATCGGTTCGGCAGTGATGAGCCAAATCGACATGGATCGGCTGGCAGAAGAACCTTGGAGTACTTTGATCCAAAGTATTGAAGCCGATGCAGGTAATGGGCAAAATCCCAAGATTTTGCTGTGTGGCTCGATGTTTGGCGGTACTGGAGCTTCAGGCTTGCCAACGATCGCCAAATTAATCAATAATCGGCTTAATCCCCCAGGTGAAAACAAAAATATTCGCGGATCTGTCAAATTAGGCTGCATTTTCTTGCTACCTTATTTTAGTTTTACCGCACCACCAAATGCCGAAAGTAACGAGGGTTTATTTGCTTCGGCGGATCATTTCTTGCTGAATACCGAAGCCGCACTGCGTTATTATGTCGATCGCAGTGGCGATTTATTTGATAGTATTTATTTGCTAGGTAATGAAAGTACTGAGGCAGTTAAGTTTAGTGTCGGGCGCGGATCTCAGAGCAACAAACCCCATTTTATTGAATTGATGGCGGCTCTAGGTGCCAGAGATTTCTTATTAAACGATCGCGTTGATAGTCTGATGCTGCTAAGTAGACAGAAACAGGGTTTGGTGACATGGAGCGATCTCCCAGATTGGCCGAATGTCAAAAGATTGATGGCGAATACCACTAGATTATCTTATCTCTGGCTGTCAGAAATTGAGAAAGAATTAGAACAAGCTCGAATTCAAGGTTTTAGCCGCTTTAGTAAACTCGCACCTTGGTTGGATCGTTATTATGATACGGGAGATCGCAGTGAAGCTGCCTTTAAATTTGATACACCCCATCAACAGGATGCGATCAAAGTAATTAGTACTTGGAGTCGGGATTATCTCCGCTGGATTAATAGTCTACATGAATGCGAAAGCGATCGGATCGAACTATTCAGAACTCAAAATTTGGGCGATCTAAATGGTAATATCCGCCGCGATAGTCTCAGCGATTTGATCGTCGATGATACCCGCGATCCTCGCACCAAACGTCAGCAAGATGATTTGGCAAGTATTAAGGATGGCTTAAATAGTAAACGCCGAGAAGAGATTAATCGCGGTACTTCTGGACTCGCCAAAGCCCTCTACAAGCAAGTCACTCTAGGTTAAGTAATAAGTAATAAGTAATAAGCTTCCATAGCTATCAACTATCCCCTATCCCCTATCCCCTATCCCCCATGCCCGTATTTGTTTTACCGAAACTCAAAGAAAATTCAGAACTGACTTTACCCGACAAAAGTGGAGAATGGCAAGTATATTCTCGCTCCAGACTCAAAACCCTCGCCAAGGATCTCGACTATGCGGCTCCTGGAGATCGTAATCTAATTAACTCAGTTCCTACCATGTGGGCTGCTTCCCTGACGATGGAGATGGGATTAGTCGATACCAGTCATCCACTCCATCTCGATACCGTAGTGCAATGGCAAGGGATGTTAGCAAGTATCGCCCTAGCCAAAGTCCGTAGTCTCCCGCTCAAGGTAGCGCGGATCGATCTCGAAGAATACCGTCACCATACATTTGCCGAGGCTCTGGTAAATCTTCAACCCGCAGAAACCCATAACCTCTACAAACTCAAGAACAAAAATGCTTGGTTAGATAACTATGTCTGGTTTTGGAACGATCGTCCAGTCGGCATGACTAGCCCTAGTACCTTAGTAGTACCTACTGTTGACGGGCGGTGGGAAGGCTTACCCTGGTGGAATCGCGATACCAAACGCTTCCGTCGTCCCCATGACTACCTCTCCGCCGAAGAGCAAGCCCTACTCAAGGGCTGGTTGTTGAATCTAGAAAATCAACTGATGACGGGAGAAGACAACTCCACCGCTATCAATCGAATCGTAGGGCTGATTAATCTCTTTCAGGCTGATTTAGTCGGGAATATCTCTAAAGCAGAAATAAACAGCATCCTGGATGACGATCCGGCTTACTTTGGTGTGCCGATTAGTACCGGAATTTTGACAGCTCTCAATCAACCAGCCAAACTCAAAGATATCGGTAGTGGTGACTCTCATGTGCGGGTAGTCGGGAGTGAGAGCAAAAAGCCCACCAAGCCATTGCTGATCATCGATCTAGCCGTTGCCAATCTCTGGAGTCTCCAACCCCAAGATATCCGCGTTCACAAGGATAAAACCCTCGCATCACTGAATCTCGACGATCTCCGCAGTGGCAGGATTATGAACTGGGATGACGTAGTATGGCGAGAAACTAAGGATTTATTCTTACCCAACCTGGCTTTTATCGATCGAGAAGCTGCATTACTAGGCGGGATTTCCGTCACCGCGAATCAACCGCTAGTATTTAACGGCAATAAAATCACACCGTTGATTCCCTTAGATAACATTTTACTCGAATACTTCACCCCCGAAGATTTAGTAAAACGGTTGAAATTTACTCAAAATGGTACGGGCAATACCGTTCGTGTCACCTTAAACTTACCTTTGTCTGGTGTCAATACGACTAGCAATCGCCCTCAAGAATTTCAAGTCTACAAAGACTATCCCCTAGAGGAACAACACGCTCTATTTGATGTCCCAGTCTTAGAAGTATGGCCGAACTTTCGCATTCCTAGCTGGCAAGAATACTATGGTTTCTACTTTGATTGCAACTTGGGAGAGCGTACTTTCAATATTGAATTTACCGAAGCAAAAGAACCTCATCAATTTGAAGAAAATAGTGGTAAATATCTAATTACGCGCTTGAATGAATTTCCTAGTGCGATTAAATGTGTAGACAATTATCGCGACTCCCTCGGCTTAATTTTAATCAAACAACCGCCAGAATTAAAATTAACCGAAATCTGGAAAGTCGGAGTAGATTTTGGGACTTCCTTTACTAATATCTATGTCAATCATCGCGATGCAGTCAGCCAACTAAAAATTAATTCCCAAGATGAGCGAGATACTTTACATCTCAAAATAGCTGATGCTGACTTATCTACTCGCGTCAACGTTCTGTTTGAATACTTCATTCCTGAACGATTTTTACCAGTCGA
The DNA here is from genome assembly GCA_025359915.1 of Chamaesiphon sp. 336R_metabinner_41. GTDB lineage: Bacteria > Cyanobacteriota > Cyanobacteriia > Cyanobacteriales > Chamaesiphonaceae > Chamaesiphon. The sequence goes on from JANYDE010000134.1 coordinate 25,211, forward strand.
TAATCCGCTACCTTTAGCAAGTATCTTAACTACTCGTGGTCAAACTGGCACCAATCCTCGGCGTACTATCTATGATGGACGGATTTACAATCCCAAGTATGGCAGTGCCCAGCATCGAGAAATAGAAAATACTTATATTGAGACTGATATTAAATGGAAAAGCGTCGATTCAAATCGACTATTTCTCCATCATCTATGCTTGATGATCACCGCAATTGCTGTCAAGCAAGGCGTTAAACAAATCGAGTGGAATATTTCTTATCCTTCAGCTTTCTCTAGCAAAGAAATTGGTAAGTATGCAAGAAACTGGAAAGATATTACCACCGATCTTCAAGAGAAAACTGGTATTCAACAAATATGTCCTAACCAGGGTGATTTCCGCACCGAAAGTTTGGCAATCGCCCAATACTTTGGCGACAAAGAGAAATACGACTTAATTCGCAGCGTCTGTATCGATTTAGGTGGTGGTACTGCCGACATTTCACTCTGGCAGGAAAATCAATTAGTCTATCAATGTTCAGTCCAATTAGCTGGACGACATTTATTCTCAGAATTGATCGAAATGCGCCCAGATTTACTCAGTAAATGGTTTGACAATCAAGATAATTGGAACAATCTTTCCCCTGATAAATTCAAAACCAAAATTGATGTCCTCCTCCGAGAAAAAAGCCAACAATGGTTGAGTCAAGAACGGCATAAATATGAGGAAGACGAACAATTCCTCGGCTTTACGCGATTAGTCTCCTTGGGGATGGCTGGGCTATACTATTATGTCGGTACGATCGTCGGCGTAATGAAGCGTACAGAGGGTAAATACACCGAAACGAAGAGTCCATCTGTATACATCGGTGGTAATGGTTCTCGGCTGTTAAATTGGCTAGTAGCAACTGGTGAATTTGATGAATATTCCAATATTAATGGATTATTTAATCGGATGTTAAGTAGTGCCTCCGATCTGCAAGAAATTAAAGATCCTACCAGAGTTAGTAAAGCTCCTAAGGATGAAGTTGCTTGTGGCTTAGTGTTAGGGCGAAGTCGTCTAACTGGAATGGATCGAGGAACTGTCGATCATCCAATCGCCGGAGAAAACTTTACCATCAACGGTGAGGACTTCTTATTTAGCAGCCGATTGAATACCGATGATATTGATGGTAATATCAATAGCTTTACCATCCCAGATCTCCGCAATCTCAAAGAATTTGTCGATCGATTCAATGAAGCCGTCATCGATCTCAAAGTTGACGATCTCAAACCCTTGGATAACTATAACAAACGTGAAAAATGTTTGGATCAAGACTATAGCGATCTATTATGGGATAAAGTTGATCGCCAACTGCGCAGCGTACTCGCTAATATTCGTGGTGATGCTACCGCAATTCGTGAAGAACCTCCATTCATCTTAGGCTTAAAGGCGTTACTCAATGTCTTAGCCAAAGAATGGGCTAGTAAACGCTAAAAAGCTACCCCACCCCAGCCCTCCCCTTATCAAGGGGAGGGTGCCGGAAAGCCATCGCATTCTACCCAGTGATTAAGTTATGTCTAATCTAACGATCGATCTTCAACACATTCTGCAATCCTTAAGCAAGGAACAACTAATTAGTCTTCAACAGATGCTTCCCGCATTGAAGATCGAGATCGATCGATTAATTGGGCAAATTCCCGCAGTAGATCGATCGACAGATCTCCAATCTTTGATAACGAAAATTGCACTAGAATCTCCAGTATTTATCGAATCTCTTGCGCGAGAAATCATCAAACAAGAAGCCGGAACGCCAAGTTCCCAATCAACAGATAATATTTTACCAATCGAGCATCAATCTATAGCTAAATTAACTCAGTCAGAAAATATATTTCTACCGATTTTTTCACAAGAATCGCAAAATGTGGTACCATCCGGAGCAAATCCACAAATAGAAATTTCAAATCCCAATGATGCTCGCAGAAATGCTTTATTTCAATTAATCGATATTTATAATAATAGTCATGAACAGCTTATCAGAAAATATCCGACAATACCAGTTATAGAAAGTCAAGCTAGTATTGAAAAAAGACGCAGCAATAGTGGTACTATGCCATTTCTATCTAAAGCTAGAGCAGAGCGATCGACATATTTAATTATACAAGACCAAGAACAAGCATACATATTTCCAGATCCCAACCTAGTTGTCAACCCACATAATCTTGACACGGTTGAAGCATTATTCAAAACCACAAATTACTATTCAAATTACAAAAGTATTCAGATAATCGATCCATCTATTGCCAATCTTAAAAATCCACCAGATGGCGAAGAATGGATAGTGGTAAAAAAGGGTAATTTAATCTTTATATAGTCGTATTTTTAGATAATTATGAAAAATTTAAAATTGCTGATATTTATCGTTACTTGTGCTAGTTTATTTAGCAGCTTTAGTGAGATGGCGATCGCCGAAACCGATCCGAGAACAGAGTATCAGAACTTGCAAACCCGAAAATACAAAGATTTGCAAACAGAATTAATTTATTTATTGGGTAGAAGAGTTGAAGAAAAAGATGCGAAGAAAGGAACAACGATCGGTACTAAAATCATGGCAAATCTCAAACAGACTAATAGCAGTCTGGACGAATTAGCCCAACTAACTCCAGACGATGCAACCAAAACAGAGTTGTCAAATCTCAAAACTATTCTGTCATTTACCAGCCTTTCAGATCCAATTCAGATCGCCAAAATTCAGGAATCATTAAATCTAACAGACAAAAGTAAAACATTCGACAAATCGACTTATGAGGCTCTGAAAGCAAAAATAGAAGCCACGGGTAAAAAGATCGTTCCTTCATCTAGTAACGCGGAATCAAATCAAAATCCTGAAAAATCCAAGGACTTAGACGGTAAATCAGCACCACAAGAATCTAATCCTACATGGTTCTTACCTTACTTACTTTCACTATTTTCGACTATCGGTAGTGGTGCTGCGATCTTTTTTGTTTGGAAACACAATCAAAGATCTCAAGAAAAGGGTAATAGTAAATTAAATATTTTCAAAAATGAAGTTAAATCTAAAATAGATCGATTAGAATCTCAGAATTCAACTTTGTCAACTAATATTGGCAAGCTATCGCAACAAATAAGTACAGAGTCTATCCGCTCATCGAAAGGAACTACAAAACAGTTGCCTAGCTACAATGAAAATCAAGATTTGTACAACATAAATACTCATTCTGTTAGAGAAACTGTACCAGCTCCACAGTCTCCACTGCCGCGACAATCATCTTTAGTTGATGAATATAATCAAGATCCAAATGTATTTAAAAATAGACGCTCGATTCAAGAAGTCGGCGAAGAACAACACAATATAGAAGGGCGCAGAAGTGGTCAAATTAAAACTGTCAATCTTAGCCCGATGGAGCGACGGCGTGGTGGTTACTGGGTATTGAGTCACGAGCGACAACAAATCATCGTTCCATCCGCAGATCTGCGAGTTAATGATTTTAATCGAGACACTACCGAATCTATTTTTGATTGCATCAATTTCAATGCCAGTTATCGCAAAATTATATTGATTCAACCAGCAATTGTCGAATCAATATCAATGGGATATCAAGTCATTAGTAAGGGAATAATTGAGTTTGAATAAATCGAATTTAGTCACAATCGCGATAGAATAAACATAGTCACAAACTAATTGTAAAAATTAGTTAGAGGGTTTATGACGATCGCTACTTCTCCTTTAGACACCCAAGCTACGATCTCCTACGATTGAACTTATTACTTATTACTTATTACTTAATTTAAGTGCTAACCTAAACCAGATATATGACCATTCCGGCGATCGATCGACTCATTCAACAACTCCAAACCCTCGAAACGAAGTTCGATGAATTGATGCTATCGTTGATGGCTGGTCAAATTCCAGTTAAGCTGACTAAAGCTGCGAGAATCGAAGGGGCGAAAGTTGAAGCTCCTACCCCTCAGCTCAAACTATCTGAGTCAAAATTTGTTGAAGTATACAACGAAATCCCCGTTTTACTCAAAGCCTATACCATTCCAGTCGATTGGACTACAGATAGCTACCAAAATCCCAAGCGTCCACCGCTGATTCTCGAACCTTGCAATAATAGTAATTATTGGGTAATTCCCGTATTGGTAGCCGATGCGATTACTTATTGGCTAGTTCCCAATCCCCTGCGTCAAATTCGATTAGATCGACTAGAACGCCTGAGCTACTTATTTGAATACTCCCTCCTCAACCCCGCAGATCGAGACTCAGAATTTCACTTAGTCGCACCCGCCAAAGTGAGCTATTACTTCGATACAGGTGCCCCAAAGTGGAAATTGGAACAACCAGGTCAACTCGCTGTTACCAGTGGTGCCACAGCCAAATCTGACCCCGTACAGCTCATCGAAGCCCTTGGGCAACAGGTGCGGCGACAGGAAGCAACCATCGGACAACTTCAGCAACAAATGGCGCAGATCCTGAGCGGGAGGACATCAAATCCCCCCGCAGCTCCCAGCCTTGAGCCGATTGAAGCAAAGCCAGATCCAATTTCCCCTTGGGCTAATCCCAAATTAATTCATTCGCTCACAAGTCAGGCAGGTACGATTAAATCGATCGCATTGACTCGATGGCAAGGAAATAATAAACTGATTCTGTTCGCCAGTAGCCAGAGTGGAACGATCGAAATCTGGGATCTCGAAGCTGGTAGTTTCTTTTCCGGCATTTCTCGGAGTAAAGAATTGATGCCAGATACCCCAACGATTGCGATTATCCCACACCAAAAAATTCTCATTTCCACGACTGAAAATCACCAGATTACGGCGCATTCTATTGGCGAGGGAAAAAAAGACACTTATGGCGAACATGATGCATGGATTCTAGCTCTTGCTCTAAGTAAAGATTCCACTTATCTAGCCACCGGAGATCGACAGGGGATTGTCAAAATCTGGGACACCGAGCGGAAATCTCTGATTAAAACGATCGAACATGATGCCCCGATTATCTGCATGGAAATTACCCCAGATAATCAATATCTAGTCGTGGTGGATGCTAAACATCAAATCCTATTTTGGCTGATGAAAACAGCTCAAAAACATACAGTAAGAGGATTAGACGATTTAGCAAGATCGATCGCCATTAGCCCTGACGGTAAATATCTCGCACTCGGTTTTCGCAATGGTAGCATCCAAATCTGGGATGCCCAAAATTTTACCGTTAAACACGATCTAACTCAAAGCCATCAACAAGTTTGGAGCCTAGCCTTCGATCCTCGATCTCAAGTGCTAGCTTCTGGTGGTGCTGAAACTAACCTTTGTCTCTGGGATGTTGCTACTGGTAATTTAATCTCTCAGCCCAGCAGTCACCAAAACTCAATTTATGCTTTGACATTTAGTGCAGAAGGTGAAACTCTAGTCACGGCTGGAGCCGATGGAATTATCGATTGCTTTAGGAATCGCTAAACCAATCCTCTACGCCAAAACCCATACTGCGACTTAGATTTAATCCTGCTGCTAGTCGAAAAGCCGCATCTCTCCCGACGCTGGTTTCTAGCACTGATGAAAAAACAACGTCAAGCTGATGTTGGGTGATAAATTCAGCCAGTCGCCACGGAAATCCAGCGATTCCAGGCTTAATCACATAGATCCCGCGCCAACCTTGGATATAGGCGGCTTGGATTCTGGCAAATGTCGCGACGGATTCATCGATCGCAATTGGAGTATCATATCTTTGAGCTAATGCTTGCATTCGATCGATCTCATCTACACCCAAAGGTTGCTCGATAAACTCGATGCGCGCTTGGTGACTACAGATTTCTAACCATTGCTCGGCTTCTGCATCCGTCAAACCCCCATTTGCATCGAGCCGGAGTTTTGCACTCGCAGGTAGAGCCGTGATTAATTGTTTCCAGATTGCCATCTCCTGGACGATTGGCAGTACTCCAATCTTCCATTTGAAGGTTGAGTATCCCTGAGCAGATAAGGCTGGTATTTTGGCGATTGCAGTGGCACCTGATGGCAATAGTGTACTAATAGCTGGGGTTGATTCGGTGCTGATAGCTGGAGCAGGGTTAAAAGCTGTTAAAGCACTTCCAAATCCAAATTGACAGGCGGGTAAAGTATCGGGAATTTGATGGATTTTGGCGGTGGTAATATTATCGCCGATTTTTCGACACCATTCGATCGCTTGTTCGATCGATTCTGAGCCAAACCACGGTATCGGTGCAATTTCTCCCCTGTGAGATTTTCCCAACTTGTCTATAAGTTGAATAATTATCCCCTCTCTAATTTCCCACTCGCCATGACTAGTTTTCAATGGTTGTCTAAATGGACGTTGATAGATTGAATAGGTGAAGTTATATCTACTCATAGTTAAGAAGATGGGAGATGGATTAAGAGATGGATTAAGAGATTGATAAACCCATCAATAATGTCTCCTGTTCTTCTGCTGTCAAGCCTTGACTTTGAATTAAGACACCAAATTTACCCAATTCCATTGGATCGATTAATTGATGGAGGTTTTGGCGACGGCTGAGTAACGACTGAATATCGCCACCGCTACTAGAAATTGCCGCGATTCTTTCGCCTAAACCCAATGCCATCAAAAACATACCCTGTGGTATAAATCCGATGGTATTGAAGCCTAATAATTCACCCTGATTTTGAATTGCGGTAAAATCTACATGAGCAGTGAGATCTTGATTACCGATATTGAGATAGGGATCGTTATGATAGGCATGTTGATAATAACATTGCAAGGTTCCTTGGGAACGCATCGGATTGTAATATCGATCGGCTGTATAGCCATAATCGATCGAGATTATATATCCTCGCTGCAACTTTTTAGAAACCTGTTCCAACCATCCTAATCCGGCTAAATTTACCTCAGTGCGATATTTGGCTGGATATTTGCCGTTGAGTAAGTTAATATTATTTAGTTGCCAGTAGTGAGCTAATTTATCTGTAGATAATTCACCAACAGTCTCTCGAAAACTGTTGTTCTCATCGCCAGCAGTCACATAAATTTCTTGCAATTTGTCACCGCTAACGATAACTTGATGAACTGGTAATGCATCAATTAGTTCATTCGACAAAAAGCACCCAATAATCGATCGATCGATTATTGCTGTCCAATCACACCATCGCACAGGTAAATCCTTTAACCTTGCCTGCTGTGTCGTAATCATTGCTGGCGCGATTTCGATAATTAGATAATCGATCGATCGAAAGAAGTCAGGATATACTCGACTTGAGTAGTCTAAAATCTGAGCAGCTAATAATCCTTGCCCCGCACCCATTTCAACAATACTAAATACCTGCGGCAAACCTAATATCTGCCACATTTGATATAACTGAATAGCAATCATCTCCCCAAAATCAGCAGCTAAATGCGGCGATGTCAAAAAATCACCACTTTCACTAATTCGCTCTGCACTACTAGCATAATAACCACGATCGGGATGGTATAATACCAATTCCATATAGTCAGCAAAAGTAATCCGATGCTGTGGTGAATTCTCGATTCGATCGCGAACAACTTCAATTAACTCTAAATTATTACCCATTAACTAGTTTTATCCTGGAACTCTAGATCGAAATTAAGCATCTCTATTCTCCTTCCTCTGCGTCCTCTGCGCCTGGAGCAGTTAAAAAATATTAACGCTATTTATCTAAATTCATGGAACTTCATCGGACAACGGGTAACTGGCGGTTGGGATTAGGACTATCCCTGATTACTGTAATATTATGGGGATTAGTTCCAGTCGCGCTAGCAATTGTCTTAAATAAATTAGATATTTATACAATTAATTGGTTTCGATTTCTCTGTGCATTTCTGCTCCTCGGCTGTTACCTTGCCAAGCAAGGCAATGTACCAACATTTTCTCAGTTAAGAACAGTCCCAACTTATCTACTTGCAATTGCTACACTGGGATTAATTACTAATTACATCTTCTTCGTGATGGGGCTAAAAGCTACTTCGCCTTCTCATGCAGAAGTCTTAATTCAGTTGGCAGGAATATTTTTGAGTCTAGGCGGATTGCTGATTTTCAAAGAACGTTACACTCGTTATCAGTGGCTGGGATTCGGTGTTTTGATTGCTGGATTTATCGGTTTTTTTTATGAGCAATTAAAAGTATTAGCCACAGACACCGATAGATATATTAGTGGTAGTCTGATGTTAATAGTTGCCGGACTCAGTTGGGCAGTTTATGCATTGATTCAAAAGCAACTATTGACGAAACTAGACTCTACCCATATCATGTGGGTTCTATATGGAGCATGTGGATTATTTTTCTGGACATTAGCTAAACCCCAAACCCTAATTCAGCTCAATTCGATCGAATGGATTGCCCTAATTTTTTGTGGTTTGAATACCGTAGTTGCCTATGGAGCTTTTGCCGAATCGCTGCAACATTGGGAAGCTTCGAGAGTGAGTGCTATTTTGGCTCTAGCACCCATTTTTACGATCGTTTCGATGAGTGTCGCGGCTGCCTTTGCACCTGGATTAGTGAGTCCCGAACATATCACTTCACTGGGATTATTTGGTGCAATTCTAGTTGTCATTGGCTCGATGTCGATCTCACTAGGAAAAAGTCGATCTTCAATCTAGTATTGAGCGGCATAAATCCAGGTACTATTTCGGGAAGAGATGGGAGATGGGAGGTAGAGCTTAGTCAATGGTTACTTTACTTACGCTGCTCAGTACTAGTGCAGTTAATTCTTAGGGGCGGTGCTATCTTGTCGTTTTTTTATTCTGCGGCGTTTTTATTCGAGGGTTCCCCCGAACAAAAACGCCGCTTCATGCCCGCCCTCCAGGTGCCCGCGCATCTGATTTAGGATTGCTACAAATCAGTAGTTTGAACCCTTGAGAGCGGTGCTTTATGACCGCCACTACCAACATTAATTAAGATTAATTAGGTAATTTGGTGGGTAAGGTGGGCAACGTTGGTTTGGTAATTTCAGGAGTGGGAACACCAGTGGGGACAGTGGGTATTTTGGTACCAGCAGCGGGAACCTTCATCATTTTGTCAGCATTAGGGCTAGAGCCATCAATTACTGTTTGGTTGGTTTTAATAGTGGAACGACTAGTTCCAGAGGGTGCTGGCTTATTTGGATTGACTGGGTTAGCACCGGATGGCATCGCTTCAGGTGGCTGACTTGTCGCATCCACCTTAGATGGCTTTTGCTTGCGAGTGCCAGTTGTCATCGACTTCTTAGCTTTTTTGATTCTTTTCTTCCGAGTTTTGGTAATTGCGACGGATACGGTAGAAACGTGCGAAGAGGTATGATGAGCAGCAGCGGAGGTAACGAGACTAATCAGGCTCAGTGGCGCAAAGACTACCGCAGTCAGAAGGATAGTTTGAATTAATTTATTCATGAAAACTTGTTAATCTGGGGATATTTTACTTCAAAAGCACATTAATTTATGCTAATTAACGTGCATGTATTTTAACATCAAAATTATGTAGTTTGTCGATACATAGAATATGTTTTCTAAACATTGTAGCAATCGATCAAATTATTTTGAGGATATAAATAACTTACCAAATTTGCGACAACGATCGATAAATCGATTTGGTAGATCTGGTCTAGCTCCAAAATGTAAATGAGTATATGCCGCCTGCACCTGTTGTTTAGACCAACCTTCAGGTGAAAAGATTAGATTTGATTCATAGCCTCCGAGGGTACATAGTGGCTGTGGCGGTAAGTCAGTCAGCGTCGATCGATGAAATTCATGCCCCCAGACTCGATCGCCTACATTAAATAGTAAACTATCCTGCAAAGCGGTAAGTTGTCGATAACCGAGCGTTAATTTTTTACCCATCACTGCTGTGGTAGAAAAAATTCCTACCATTGGATAAGATCGATCGTTGAAATCAACAATTTGATCGCATAAATACATCAATCCGCCACATTCGGCATAAGTCGGCATTCCAGCCGTAATCGCTGCTTTGACGGCTTGTCTGGCTGGCTGATTGGCAGCAAGTGTCTCAGCGAAAACTTCGGGAAATCCACCCCCAAAATACAAGCCTTGGATATCTGGCGGTAATTGTGGATCCGATAATGGACTCCACTCAATTAAGTCTGCACCTGCTTCTCGCAGCAAGTCTAAGTTATCGGCGTAGTAGAAGTTAAATGCTGCGTCTTTAGATACTGCTAGTCGAATTTTTGGAGTATTTACCCTACCCCAGTCCCCCCGTTGGCAAGTTTGCGGGGTTGCGTAGATTTTTACCCCACCCCAGCCCTCCCCTTGGAAAGGGGAGGGAGTAAGAGAATCCTCCCCTTGGAAAGGGGAGGGGGCAAAAGCCCCCCCTTTATAAGGGGGGGTACACACAGGCTTAGAAATGAGTAATGGTAATAGCCGCTCCCAGTCAAAACAAGACTCTCCAACATCCGCAAGTCGATCGAGTGTAGCATTCAAATCCGTCAATTCCCCCGCCGGAATCAGCCCTAAATGTCGATCGGGTATCTTGAGGTCATCTCGCCGCCGGAGTACGCCGAGGATCGGTAGATGGAGCGGCAAGAGGGCAGCAGTGAGCAGTTCGAGATGTCGATCGCTCCCTACTTGATTGAGAATTAAACCCGCAATCTGAACTTGGGGGTCAAAAGTCCGATAACCGTGAGCAATTGCCGCGATCGATCTCGAAGTACTACTACAATTGAGAATTAAGACCACAGGCACATTCAACAGCTTGGCAACCTGGGCCGTACTACCCACATCAGTCGTCCCCGACGCGCCATCAAATAGCCCCATCACCCCTTCAATCAGCGCGCAATCGGCTGTCTGGCGATGTCGATCGAAACATTCCCGAACGTATGCATCAGAAGTTAAAATCGGATCTAGATTCCGACAGGCTCTGCCAGTGACATAGGAGTGAAACATTGGATCGATATAATCCGGCCCAACCTTAAAAGATTGTACCGTCTGCTGTCTACGTTTGAGAGCAGCTAGTAATGATAATGTGACAGTGGTTTTACCTACACCACTACGTTCTCCAGCGATCGCGATCGACATAATTTGGGTGTTAGACTTTAGATTCGATCTAGCCCTCGCCTTCACTGGTGGTGGCTATTTCGATTCTAGCTGATCTAACTGGTCGAGTATTTCCAGTATTTATCTCTTTCTAGCGATCGTCAATCCGTCGCCGATTGGGATTAAACTAATCTGAACTCAATCATCATGATAGATTAGTTAGGGCTTGCTGACAAAAGCCAAAACCCAGACACAGAGAGAGATATAAACAATAAAAAGTTAGTCAAGTTCAATGAAATCGGCTAAAATCAACTAAAATTAGTGAAGAAATCGATATATCCGTACAAGTAATGTATA
>JANYDE010000063.1 GCA_025359915.1 Chamaesiphon sp. 336R_metabinner_41
ATACATTACTTGTACGGATATATCGATTTCTTCACTAATTTTAGTTGATTTTAGCCGATTTCATTGAACTTGACTAACTTTTTATTGTTTATATCTCTCTCTGTGTCTGGGTTTTGGCTTTTGTCAGCAAGCCCTAGTTAGTAGGTGCGTGATGATGATGCCCTGCATGGGAGTGTTCGTGATGACTATGTTCGTGATGGCTATGTGAGTGTTGATTGGGCATTGCGGCAAATTCTAAAATTTAGCTAGACAGGCAACTCGATCGATAGTCATAGATAGCTCAGAACAGCTTAAAACTATCAAAACTATTTTTTATATATTCACTAGTTTAGAAGAATGTTTCGACCAATACGCGATATCCCCGACTTCTTTAGAGAAGTCGGGGATATTTTGTAGATCGATTGGCGATTGTGATACCAATTTAAAGAATTAACACGACAGATGTTTACCCCACCCAACCTCCCCTTTCCAAGGGGAGGAGCTAATCTGTCGTTTACTAAAATTAATTTGGTATGACTATAGTTTCAAGCGCAATCTATTTTGTCCAAGTTGTACCATTTGACCATTGAATGCAATTAGGCCCGATTAAAGTAGCTGTATGGGTGGCATCATCAGTAAATTGAACGCTCGCATGGGAGGGTGCGGTAACATTTCCCAGGGCAGTTGGACGACGATAACGAGACATATCAACTCTGAGATTATCGCCTAATTGCTGGATCTGAGGCCCCCATTTGCCCTCATGCTGCCAAGTTCCAGCAAATTGAGTCGCTTGCCAAACAGTGCTATTATTCCAACTGATCTGTCCCTGACCATCTAAAGTGCCTACAAAAGTTCCATCATCGGGGAAGGTGACTTGTAGTTGGGTGGGACTGAGCATCCGTCCGGTTGCGGTTGGTCTTCGGAAGGCTGACATATTGACTGTCACTCGATCGCCACGCAGACTTACAGGGATGCCTTTGCCTGAATAAAACCAGGTACCATTGAGGGGCGAACAAGCGACGACTCTATCAATTCTGACAGATTTAACAGATTTGACCAATTGACTGTTGGGAGAAACGGCTGTGCTGGGTTGAGATGTAGTTGCAACAGCTAGTGCCATTAGAGTAGCTCCACCAAAAATAGCATGACGAATTTTCATAATATTCACCTAATAGTCGATCATTAATTTAGAAGTTTTACGTCCATAATAATAACAACATTAATGAAAACAAACATTTCGGAAGTTTAGGTTTTTTTTGTTATGTTGCGATTAGGAACATTTATCTTTAAGTTACAGTCATGACAGAAATTTTACAATTTGATTCCTAAAATTCAATTCCTGGTTGTGCTTTGATTCCTTGCTCTCGAAAAGGATGTTTAATCATCGTCATTTCTGTGACTAAATCGGCAACGTCGATTAAACTTTGGGGTGCGCCCCTACCAGTGAGGATGACATGAGATAGTTCAGGTTTTTGGGCTAGTCCAGCGATGACTACTTCGGGGCTGAGATAACTCAATTTGAGGGCGATATTTACTTCGTCTAATAAGACTAATTGATACTCAGGATCGATGATGTAGCTCAATGCTTGCGCCCAAGCACGTTCGGCAGTGGCAATATCTCGATCGCGATCCTGAGTATCCCAAGTGAAACCTTCCCCCATCGCCTGAAATACTAATTGGTCGCCAAACCGCTCTAAAACAGCTTTCTCGGCTGGTTCCCAGGCACCTTTGATGAATTGGACGATCGCGACCTTATAGCCATGTCCCAGCGACCTGAGCACCATTCCCAGCGCAGCGGTGGTTTTGCCTTTGCCTGTGCCAGTATTGACGATGATCAAGCCTTTTTTATCGATCGATTTCTCGATCTTTTCCGCCTGTACCTGCTGTCGCCGCTGCATTTTCTGTTTGTATTGTTCGTCAGTCAGGTTTGTCATTTTAGTCGCTAGTGGCTAGTGAGTGGTGGATAGCGATTGACGGTGTATAATTGCCTTGGAGATCGCACTTAGTATCCCAATTTCATTTAAGTAGAATAAATATTAAAGGAGTGAAAACTAGTTTTCACTCCTTATTTTTAGATGAGAATCATTCATTAACGACTTTAACTGTTGTACCTATTTTGACTAGCGGATACAGTGCTTTGACATCTTTGTCGAACATGCGCACGCAGCCGTGTGATGCCGCAGTACCGATCGATTTAACACTAGGTGTACCATGAAAACCGATGACATCTTGACCATCAGTCCAAAAGCCAATCCAACGTTCTCCGAGAGGATTATTAGGACCTGGTTTGATTACTTGACCATTCTTAAAGCTTGTCCAGCCTGGGTTAACGATTTTTTCCATGACATACCAGTCACCGGTGGGAGTTTCCCAGCCTTTTTTCCCAACGGCTACAGGATAATTGGCGACAACTTTATCCCCTTTGTAGACATATACTTTGCGCTCTTTGAGCTTGAGAATCAGGTTTACGGTATCCACGATTGGCGGCTGACTGGTTGCTGCGGTGACAGCAGGTTTAGCTGGAAGATTTTGACCAGCAGCAGGAATTGAATTAGTAGTTGCTGCTGGAATGGGAGTAGAGATACTTGTACCAGTAGTTGTGGCTTGAATGGGAGTAGAAATACTCACACCAGGCAGTGGCTTGACAATTGCTGGAGCTAGAGTCGCTGGAGGAGTTGTTGGTGCTTTTGGTACGATGGATGTCGGCGGGGTAGCCTCAATCGCTTTGGGCAGATTGGTTTCTGCGTGAATTTTGGTAGGGATAACCGCTAATATGGTTATAAGCAATAATCCGGTAGTCGATAGCAGAGACGTTGCGAATCTGGACATTGTTAAAATATGGTAGAAATAGTTGTGAGTTGCAATACAACTCTTGTCAATGTTATGTTACCCATTTAAGTTATCATTTTTTCTATTCCATTATCTTACAATTTGTTAAGAATATTTTATTTGTGATTGGTAGTGGTATAGGTACATCTGAATCCCAGCTTGAAATTCTGGTGACAGATCGGTGCGATTCGCTAACTGCAATAGTTCGAGTGGAACTGTCGGCGCAAGTTTCGAGATGGCTGTAATGGTATATAGTTTGACTCGATCGTCTGGATCGCCAAGGAGATAGATTAGGTCTGGGAGGATATGCGGATTGCCCAGATTGCCTAATGCTGCGGCTATTTCTTGTTTGACCAGAGCTGAATGTGCTGCGGTAGTTTGCAAGCATTTAATTAGTATTTGACTTGCATAAATCTGCTCTTGCGTTGTTTTACCGATCGAGATCGCGATTTCTGGAGCTAGGTTTGGGGCTATATTTGGGAATGCGGCGATAAGACTATCGATCGCAGCTTGAGTGCCAATCCAGCCTAAGGCGAGGATGACGGATGATGTCAATGCCTGGGGTGTATGTGGCGATCGTAAGACTTCTGTTAGCATTTCGACGATCGATCGATCTGGTAATCGTGCTAAACCCAAGGCGGTGGCTTGACAGACGGCTAAATTAAGGTCGAATAATAAGGGGCGCAAGTGCTGGCTCAGGTTGAATTCAGCCGCTAAATCGCTGCGGAGACAGAGGGCGGTTACGGCGGCTTTGCGGACATTGGCGGCGACATCAGTGAGTTTGTCGATCAGGAGTAGCGGAATGCGTGGATCGTGGAAACTACCGAGTGCATCGATACTGAGGGTACGAATCTGGGGGTCTGGATCGTCAATGACTTGGATTAATGGCTCGATCGTCTGGGAATGCCGAATTTGGGCAAGTGTAGCAACTGCGATCCGCCGAGCTGGTGTAGCTAAAAGATCTGTCAATGCGGCAATCGCTGGTACGCCTATTTTTGTCAATGCACTTGTGGCGATCTCGGTTAATTCGGGATCTTCACGATCGCAGATTAATTCGACTAGTGCTGTAATTACTTGGGGTTGACTAAAGTCTCCTAAAATCCGTGCTACCACCCACCGATCTTCTAAGTCGATATTTGTGTCATTCAGGATCTCTAACAGGGGTTGAATGGCAATTTCGCCCAGTTTGGGAATGATTTTGGCGATATCCCATTGTTGCTCAAAATCACTGTTGGTGAGTATTTGCAGGGCGATCTCTAAAACTAGTTCGCTATTCTCAATCTGTGCGCGAGGTAGGTTTTGGAGTGAGTCGATCGCGATCGACCAATTTCCTTTGTCTGCGGCGGCTTTAGCTCGATCTAGGGGAGAGGGGAGAGGGGAGGAGAAGGCTACCATGTTTGAGTTGATAAAGTCGATCGATATTTATGCTCACATCTTGCGCCAATGCCTATTCGGGCAAGATGTGAGTATACTTATTTGGTTGCCAAAGCAATTAAAACTAGTAACACTTCGATCGCATAAAACATGCCGACTACCTGTGTTTCTGTCCAACCACTTAACTCTAAGTGGTGGTGAATTGGAGCCATCTTGAATAGTCGCTTACCTTTTCCCTCAGCATCTTTGGTAGCTTTGTAATAACCAACTTGAAGGGTAACAGACAATGCTTCAATCGCAAAAATCCCACTCAAAATTAGGAGCGGGAAGATATTTTCGGTCAGGATTCCGACAGCAGCCAGGGCACCCCCCAGCGCGAGGGAACCCGTGTCACCCATAAATACCTTCGCTTTGTTGCGATTGTGGACGACAAAGCCCAGATAGCTACCACTCAGACAGATACAGAAGACGGCTAACTGAGGTTCTTTGGGGCAGATAATGGCAGCTAAACCTGCTAGGGCGATCGCACCTGTACCACCAGCCAATCCATCGACACCATCGGTAAGATTGGTAGCATTACTTTCAGCCAATAGTGTAAATACGGCTAATCCCCAGAATAGCACCCCCAAAGGTAGAACCAGATTGAGCGGTAAATGAACGGTGGTAATGGCATTACCCCTACTGTAAAAAGCCCATCCACAAAAAGCGATCGCGATCGCGGCTTGTAATAATAATTTACCTTTGGGTGTAAGACCTTCATTCTTGCGATTGCTCAAACTTTTCCAGTCATCCACACCCCCGATCGCCAAATAGCCTAAGCTAGCAATAGCTACCGCGATCGCATCGGGATTGAATTGCGATCCAATTATCCCCAAGATCGCGCCGACGGGTACGACAAAGATGCCACCCATCGTTGGCGTTCCAGCTTTTTGCAAATGCGCCTGGGGGCCATCTTCACGAATGAATTGACCCATTTTCAATTGCTTGAGCATCGGAATTGCCCGATAGCCGATTGTCGCCACCATTACAGTCGATATCAAAAAGGGTACTAGTAGAGATGTTTTCAAACTACTAGCATTTTGCCAGTCAATCCCGATGATCGATCCAGTGAGGACAGATCCTAGTAAAATTAGTAATCCAGTTCCCGTGGGATTCAGACCCTTGACAGATGCTGATTGACCCTCCATCTATTTCCTCCGCGCTAATTTCATCACTACTCCCATTCACAAATTAATCTTGGTAGTTTGACAGTCTAAGCGTCATCGCTATCATCAGAATCATCACTATCATCTTCTTCCTGATAGCTATTGTCGTCTTCAAATAATTCTTCTTCTAGATTTGGTTGATCTAGTGCGGAGATGGCTGGATCCCGTTCATCTCGATCGATCAATCTTCCTTGAGATTCCAGCCATTCTAAAATGGATGTATTCCGTTGGACGGCAATTACAGGCGCGGGTTCGTAGCGAGGTTGTTGCTTCAGAGCTGGATTGACAAATAAGTCAAGCGCGTCAAGATCGAGGGTATCGAGGTTATTAGACATGATGAGTCGATTAGCTGTAAGTTCTCATAGTTTATCACCGATCGATCAGGAATTATTTATGCCCAAAGCCACACTAATTGCCGCGATCGCCAACAAGAATCGCGGTATCATCGCAACTAGTACTGAGAAACAAGCAATCCTTGCCGCAATTTCCAGATTAGAGTCGCGAAATCCCCACCCTCAACCTCTAATAACAGCGATCGATTTATTAGCTGGAGATTGGCGACTGCTCTATACTAGTAGTCAAAGTTTACTTGGGATCGATCGCGTTCCCCTCGTGCAACTCGGGACGATTTATCAGTGCATTCGTCCGGCTACTAATGCGGTTTATAATATTGCTGAAGTTAGTAGTTTCGTCCCTGGCTTGAATGGGATTGTCTCGATCATCGCTCAATTTACGCCAGTCAGTGAATCGAGGGTAAATGTGCAGTTTAATCGGTCCGTGATTGGATTGCAAAAATTCATCGACTATTCAACTCCCGATCGATTAATTACTGCCATTGAAAACGGTCAAAAATTCACAGCGATAGATCTGCCAATTAATCGTACAGCCGGACGAGCACCTGCATGGCTGGAAATCACCTATCTTGATGAATCCCTGCGGATTAGCAGAGGTAATGAAGGTAGTGTCTTTGTCTTGACCAAAAACTGATCCCCTGACAAACTTACTTATTACTTATTACTTAATCAACTCGATCGCAGCGAATTTCGACGATAAAGCCATCGGGATCGTAACAGTAAATCCCTCTACCTGTTGCTCTGGTGAGGGGTTCTCCGTCAATTTTGACCCCGTGGGCGTGCAAAACGGAGACAGCAAAATCGAATAAATCTGGCGCGATATCAAATGCAAGGTGATTGGCGCGGGTAAATTGATGAGTCGGATCTGTGGCTGGTGGCGATAAATCTGGTTCGGCAAACAAGTCGAGGATGGTACCATCAGGAATACGAAAATTTGCCACTTGCCCTCGATCAACTAATTCAGTCAGAGTAGCCGGTATTTCCGCACCTGAGAGTTCGTGCAAACCTAAAATCCGACCATAAAAATGACGGGAAGCTTGCATATCGGCAACATTCAGCGCGAGATGATGAACTCGACGCAAGACTCCAGGTGCCAGAGTTGGGAGCTGATTGGATGCAATCGTCATGGTTTTTAAAAAACAAATGTCTGAAACCCTGACTCCATCATAGTATTGATCGCTTGAATAGAATTTACCCTAAAGATTTTCTCCTATCCCCTATCCCCTAGCCCTTGATGATGAGAATATCTCAACGACATCTAAAAATCCTCGAAACTTGTCCGCGTCAATTCGAGCATACTTATTTCGATCGATTGACGTTGCCAGTAAATCCAGCGCAACAGGCTAAAACTCAATTGGGCAGTGATTTTCACTTGCTGATGCATCAGCGTGAATTGGGACTACCGATCGAGCCGATTTTAGCACGTTCGCCCCAGCTAAATACCTGGATGCAAGCGATGCTTCAGACAGCACCCGCGCTATTTGAAACGGATGCTCAAACTTGGCGAGAGAGCGAACATGTGCGGACACTGGAAATTCCACACGGCGGAGACTCTAGCAACGACAATTATCTATTTACGGCGATCTACGATCTGGTAATTTTACAACCAGATCGAGCGGATATTATTGACTGGAAAACTTACCCACTACCTAAATACAAAAAAGATTTGGATCTCGAATGGCAAACGAGACTTTACTTGTATATGCTTGCCGAAACTAGCAATTATGTCCCCAAACAGATTGGCTTTACTTACTGGTTCATCCAATCTACCCCACACCCCAAATCGGTCAAGATTAGTTATACACTCAAACAACACCGTCAAACTAAAATAGATCTCCTCGCATTATTAGCTAAATTAACCACTTGGCTCGACGCTTATCGAGATCGTCAGGAACCTTTTCCCCAAGTCGCCGCGTCCACAGGTTTATGTGAACGCTGTAATTTTGCCGCTCGCTGTGGACGCAATGATTTGGACTCACAATCTACAGACAGTTTTACCAGTAACGATCTCAATCTCATACCCATCCTCCCAATTTAAGTAGATTGATGACAATTGAGATTCTAATGATTAGAATTATCCATATAGCATCGACCGCAAAAATTTGGTGCAAATTTAAAAGTATTTCTGAGCAATTAAATCCAAGAACTGCCATAATTTTCACTATGATCCAACCACCCACATTCCGACCTGTTTGGCGACATAAACTAGTTTTGCGTGGAGCCATGTTTACTGGAGCATTCCTGGCAACATTGTTACCAATCTCTCCCAGTTCCGCTCTGACATCGTTTAAAGATAGTCCCAAAGCAGTTGTGGATGAGGCTTGGCAGATCGTCAATCGGGAATATGTAGACGGGACTTTCAATCGCTTGGACTGGCAAAAAACCAGAATGGAGCTGCTCAAGCGTAACTATACTAGCCGTCAAGAAGCATATATCGCAATTCGATCGACACTCCGAAAATTGGGCGATCCTTATACCCGCTTCATGGATCCGCAGCAGTTTCAATCTCTCAATAATCAAACCAGCGGTGAAATGTCTGGCGTGGGCATCCGACTCGAAGCACACCCCCGCACTAAGCAGTTGGTAGTTGCCGAAGCAATTGAAAATTCGCCCGCATTCAAAGCCGGAATCAAAGCCGGAGATACGATCATCGCGATCGATGGTAAGTCTACCAAAAATATGACCCTCGATGGAGCAATTAGTCTCATTCGTGGTGAAATTGGTAAATCGATTACCCTCAAAGTTGCCCGTGGCGGTAAGCTCCCATTTGATATTCCGCTTACCCGCGCCCAAATCGAGGTATCATCAGTATTTTCTGAAGCTAAACAGGAAGGTCGTCTCAAAGTCGGCTATATCCGACTATCGGAATTTAGCTCCCACTCTGCCAATCAGATGGAAAAAGCGATTAAAGATCTCAATCGACAACAGGTAAATGCCTACGTACTCGACATGCGCGGCAATCCTGGTGGTTTGTTGCAATCGAGTGTTGAAATTGCGCGGATGTGGATGGATAATGGAACGATCGTCAAAACGGTCGATCGCAAAGGTGGCAACGAAGATTTTCGGGCGGTTCAAGGTGCCTTAACTCAACTTCCAATGGCTGTCTTAGTCGATGGCAACTCCGCCAGTGCTAGTGAGATTCTCGCAGGCGCGCTCAAAGACAATCGTCGCGCTCAAATCGTCGGTGCTCAAACATTTGGCAAAGCACTAGTTCAATCCGTACATTCACTTTCTGACGGTTCGGGAATGGCAGTAACAGTCGCTCACTACTATACTCCCAATGGCACCGATATCGGTCATAAAGGTGTCACCCCTGACATTAAGGTCGATCTTAGTTTAATGGAGCAACGCAACCTGGCTGATACCCCTGCATTGATGGGCAGTCCGCAAGATCCTCAGTATCAACGGGCGATCTCTGTGCTCAAAAAATAATCGTTAGCGTAGATTTAGGGTAGAGCAACGGATCATTAAGACAGTGCTAGCTGCAAACCCGACTTTTCTAAAAAGTCGGGTTTGTGTCCCCGCGAGGCACTGGTACTGTGTAATTAATATAAGAAAGAGGCACTAGTTTAAACACTAGTGCCTCTTTTGGTGAGATTAAGATCAAATAATGGCAATTGCCAATACTTCGCTCTAGAATTCCATTTCAGCAGCTTGAACTTTCTCGACTTGTTTTTTCTTGAGCACTAACAAGATTTGGGATAACATAATCATAAAGACAAATGCGATCAGACCGAGAATCCGATCGGGATTTTGGAGCACAATTTCGATATCTTTTTGACCGAAACCACCAACGTTCGGATTGGTAGTAATTGCTTCACCAGCAGTTACAGCAGCACCTTCAGCAATGATGAATTCAGCACCAGCCAAAACTTTATCAATTACTGCTTCGCCAGTTGCAGGTTGGATGGTGACTAAGCTAGTACCATCTTCTTGTTTAGCGATGGAGGTGACGTTACCAGCAACGGAAGCATTAAATACACCGTTGTTGCTCTTCTCACCAGTAGGATAAACCTGTCCGCGTCCGCGATTTGCGCCGACGTGAATTTGGTATTTACCGAAGTAAATGCCTTTTTCGGTTTTAGGATTGGGGGATAATACTGGGAAGATGATTTCTTGGTATTTATCGCCAGGTAATGGGCCGATAATTACAGTATTTTCATTACCTTCGCCGTAAGCTTGGAAATATAACCCTTGGGTTTTTTCCTTCATTTCGGGGGTCAGACGGTCTTCAGGAGCGATTTTAAAGCCCTCAGGTAGCATCAAGACGGCACCAACGTTTAAAGGGCCTTTAACGCCATTTGCGGTGACTTGTTGAACGCTTTGATCGTAAGGAATTTTGACGACAGCTTCAAATACGGTATCGGGTTTCACTGATTGTGGAACTTCGATTTCGGTGGGTTTGGCTGCGAGGTGACAGTTGGCGCAGACGATTCTGCCTGTTGGTTCGCGGGGCGTAATTGGGTAGGTTTGTTGCGCCCAGAATGGATATGCTGCGGCGGATTGGGGGACAGCAACATCGTTGGCGAGGAAGATCCCAACGCTAGCCAGGAGGACGACTAAGGTTTTGCTCAATAGCCGCTGACTATTTTTCCAGCTTGGAAATAAAGTTAATTTCATGAGTTAAGGATGACAGACGAGAAAATTAATAATATACAGATTTTTAGTGAATAGTGAACAGTGAATAGTGAATAGTATTTAACTCATCTCTTGAGATATTACCTATTACCTATTACCTATTACCTATTACCTAATTTATGCCCACCAAGCTGGTTCGTCGGTACGGAAATCAGTTTCTGTCCAGGGTGTGAGGGAGATGGTATCGTTGGCAGTTACTGCAGCGTGAGCTAGGGGTAAAGATAGCGGTGCGGGACCACGAACTTTTTTGCCTGTCTCATCGTACTGAGAACCGTGACAAGGGCACATAAATTTGTTTTCAGCTTTGTTCCAGGGAACGACACAACCAAGGTGAGTACAGATCGCGTTGATCCCATAATCAACGATCGTGCCATCAGCAACTACGATGTATGTAGGATCGCCTTTTAAGCCTTGAGTTAGTGCCCGATCTCCTTTGGTTTTGCCTGTGATAAATGCACTGACTTTTACGTCATTACCTTGAGCATCTTTGGCAATTGCGCCGCCGCCAGCATCGCCGCTAGATGGTGGTACGAAATATGCGACAAAGGGATAGGCTGCACCGAGGACCATTCCGGTAATTGTACCGAAGGTGAGCAGGTTCATGAATTGGCGACGACCAAGATCTGGCACGTCAGCAGAATTAGCAATTTGACTCATAAACTAAAATGGCGGAAATGAATTTTATCTATTTAATATCTTTGCACAACACTTAGTTGTCACACGGTGAGGAAGCTATAGAGTTATGTTAAAGCTTAGACCAATTGGTATTATTACATTTTTCGGGCTATCTAAGTAGATCGATTATCGATCGATCCCCACCAATTTCGGCTAAATTGAGTGCAGTTAAGCCACCAGGATTTTTGCAGGATCGATCGGCTCCGGCGGTAAGTAATAATTCAACGAGATGATGATGCTGGCGATGAGTCGCCCACATTAGAGCTGTCGCGCCAGTTTCATCTTGAGTATTCAGCTCTGCACCAGCGGTAATTAGCGATCGAACTAATTCTAGATTTCCGGCAATTGCGGAGATAATTAAGGGGGTTTGCCCTTGCTTGAGGGTTTGATCGAGTGAAAGACCTGCGGCTATGAGTAGTTGGACGATTTCGGTATACTGATGCACGACTGCTAGTCCAAAGGCTGTTACTCCCTGTTTGTGCGCATTGAGGTCGATATCGGATGCTAAGATCGCTGCTACGGCGGCTGTATGCCCGTGGATGGTGGCTAAAACTAGTGGGGTGTCTTCGAGGTTGGTAATCATGTCTACCTTCGCTCTAGAGCTAATTAACAGCTTGATTAGATCGGCATCACCTTCGATCGCGGCGAGATGCAAAGCGGTTTCTCCGTCTTGGGATGATAAATTAGGATTAGCTCCAGCGACTAATAGTGTGCTGACAATTTTGATCTGTCGCGCCGATGTTGCGGCGATTAGTGGTGTCCATCCGTCGTGATTCTGAAGATCGATAGTGGCTGCGGCATGAATTAGGGGTTCGATCGAGCTAAGATATCCTTGTTCGGCAGCAATTATTAATAAACTATCCCCATCCACATCCACCGCATTAGGATCCGATCCAGCGGCTAATAACAGCTTGAGCATCGTCACATCGCCAGATTTAGCCAGAAGTAACAGCGGTGTTTTGCCATCACTACGGCGATAATTAAGATCCGCACCAGCCGTGAGTAATTGTTTCACGAGAGCGGGATGATTAGATTCGATCGCAATATTCAGCGCATTGTCACCATCATTATCAATTTTTAGCACATCGGCACCAGCGATGAGTAACAACGCCACAATCTTTGACGCACCAACCACCGTCGCACCCATCAACGCCGTACTTCCATCCTCATTCGTCGCATTTACATTTGCGCCATGTGCCAATAACTGATTGACAACCTCAACCTGATTGGCGGCAGCGGCAAACATCAGCGCAGTAGTGCCAAATTGACGACGATGGATATTTAGATCCGCACCAGCAGCGATAAGCAAATCGACGATATCCGTACAGCCTTGTTTCGCGGCAAACATCAGCGCGGTGGTACCGTACAAGTCAGTCGTATCAACCCATGCACCACGTTCTAAGGCAGTAGCAACTTGAGCATGACTACCACGTTTGGCGGATTGAATCAGCAGCAGATTAAATTGGGGAGAAATCATAGCAAATTTTAGCGATCGAACGGGCAGGTTGCTAACACTGGCTTTCGCCAACGCTAACTAATTTTATGCTAACTTCTAGAAATATCCTTAAATCTTTCTATCAATTTTTCCGATCCTATGGACTTTATCCCTGCTACCATCAAACCGTATCTCAATTTCATTCATCCACCGTTGATGTGGGTTTTATTCGCAACGTGCCTGTACGCCTTCTATCTAGGCTGGCAAGTTCGTAAGACACGGAGTGCGACAGGCGATGAAAAGAAAGCACTGATTAAGGGTAAATTTATCGATCGGCACTACCAAATCGGCTCGATTATCTTAGCGGCAATGGTGATGGGATCAATCGGCGGTATCACCGTTACTTATATCAACAATGGTAAGTTATTTGTCGGTCCACATCTCATCGCTGGTTTGGCAATGACTGGTTTAATTGCAGTATCAGCTTCACTTTCTCCCTTCATGCAAAAAGGTAAAGATTGGGCAAGATACGGTCATATTGGCATCAATTCAGTCATTGTCGGTCTATTTGGTTGGCAAGCTTTTTCTGGTGTAGAAATCCTCTTGCGAATTATCAGCAAAATGTAATGACTCAATCATAAAAACCTGTAGGGATGCCCCTACAGGTTAATTGTGTAGGGGCGCGGTCTTGTGCCCGCCCTGGATCTACACCAAGCAATAGTATATTTAAACTGGTGCAAGATGTGAGTTAACTGATCTCAACTATTTTTAGATGCATTAAAATACTGGAATAATTTGATTTTTGGAAGTCCATTACCTGGATTCAGGCTATTCGATCGCTAATCTTCATCGTCATCGCTGCTTTCACTCTCGGCTGGAAGAGCGGCGACAATCGCATCAATCACCCGCGCCACCTGAATAATCTCCATTCCGACATCAGGAAAAACCTGATGTCCTTTGGGGACAATTGCCCGTTTGAAGCCTAATTTAGCCGCCTCTTTCAGTCGTAACTCTAACTGAGATACTTGACGCACCTGTCCGCCTAAACCAACTTCACCAATGAGAACAGTAAAAGGAGCTACGACTCGATCGCGAAAACTTGCTACAATCGCGATCGCAATCCCCAGATCTACGGCGGGTTCAGAAACATTTAAACCACCAGCAGAAGCCACATAAGCATCCAATTTCGAGAGCGGAATTCCCACCCGTTTTTCTAATACCGCCAGAATTTGTGTCAATCGATTTTGATCTATTCCCGTACCTGCTCGCCTCGGCGATGGATAACTAGTCGGACTCACCAAGGCTTGCAACTCGACGACAATCGGTCTAGTTCCCTCACACGCTACCACAATTGACGAGCCTGGAGCCATGCCTTGTCGATCGCCTAGAAACAGCTCAGACGGGTTGTCAACCTCTCTTAATCCTCGATCGACCATTTCAAACACTCCCACCTCGTGAGTCGCTCCAAACCGATTCTTGGTCGATCTCAGCAGCCGATGGGAGGCAAATCTGTCGCCCTCAAAATAAAGTACAGTATCGACTAAATGTTCCAAAACTTTCGGCCCCGCGATCGCCCCTTCTTTGGTAACATGTCCGACAATTAGCAGGGTAATATCTTCCCGTTTGGCAACTTTCATCAGAGCCGCAGTACATTCCCTCACCTGCGCCACCGAACCCGCTGCGGATGTGAGCGCGGGAAAATACACCGTTTGGATACTATCAATTACGGCGACGTGAGGTCTTAATGATTCTAACTCCCTCAGAATTTCCTCTAGATCTGTTTCTGCTTGAATATATAAATTCGCCCCATCCGCCACAGTTAATGGTTTAGATGGCTCCTTTCCTGGCATTTCTTCCGTTTCCTCGTTCTCGATTTCACCCTTGGTTCCTTCCACACCCAAGCGCGAAGCCCTAAGCTTGACTTGCTTTCCCGATTCCTCCCCGCAGACATACAGCACTCGATAATGCTTCGACATCAAATTGGCAGTTTGGAGTAGTAAAGTAGATTTACCAATCCCAGGATCTCCCCCAATTAATACCAGAGAACCAGGTACGATGCCCCCGCCCAAAACTCGATCTAATTCATTAAACCCTGAGCACCACCGCTCCTCTTCACCATCGACAATTTGCGGAAAAGTCAGCGCAGCTAATGGATGTGGAGCCTCATTCGATCGATTATTACCCTTACTCCCAACTCCCCGCGAAGCCGCTGGTGGTGCTTGTTCAATCAGTGAACCATAAGTGCTACAGATCGGGCATTTCCCATACCATTGCGGGGATGAAGATCCGCATTCATTACAAACATAGGTCGTGCGCGGCTGTTTTGCCATATTAATTAGGGTGTAGGGTATGGGGTGTGGGGTGTCGGTGCATTTTGGCAATAACCTATTCGCAGGACAATTTACCTGTGGATGCAGGGTATGAACGAGAGTTAATAGTTAAAAAATGTTAATAGTGTTGAGGGGCGAATGACGCAATTCTGAATTCTGAAGGGGTTAGACTGCACCAATTTAGTTAAGATTAATGATAATCTTAATACTAGGATGTTAAAAATTAACGTTAAAAAAATTACCACTATACGATAGGAGCTTTGATAAGCTTGGAAAATCATAAGGAAACTATTCTAGTCGTTGATGATGAGGCTAGCATCCGTCGCATTTTGGAAACTCGCCTCTCGATGATTGGCTATGATGTAGTGACAGCGGCTGATGGTGAAGAAGCCCTAGAAATATTTAGAGAAACCTGTCCCGATTTGGTGGTGCTCGATGTGATGATGCCAAAGCTGGATGGCTATGGTGTATGTCAGGAGCTACGCAAGGAGTCAGATGTACCGATTATTATGCTGACTGCTTTGGGTGATGTGGCCGATCGCATTACTGGGTTAGAATTGGGTGCTGATGATTATGTAGTCAAACCCTTCTCTCCCAAGGAATTGGAAGCGCGAATTCGTTCGGTACTCAGACGGGTAGATAAAAATGGACTGAATGGGATTCCTAGTTCTGGCGTAATCCAGATTGCGACGATTAGGATCGATACTAATAAACGCCAAGTTTATAAGGGTGACGAACGAATTCGGCTGACGGGGATGGAGTTTAGTTTACTCGAATTATTGGTCAGTCGATCGGGTGAAGCTTTTTCTCGATCGGAAATTCTCCAAGAAGTTTGGGGTTATACACCTGAGCGTCACGTCGATACCAGAGTCGTAGATGTCCATATTTCTCGTCTCCGCGCCAAGTTAGAAGAAGATCCCAGCAATCCAGAGCTGATTCTCACCGCTAGAGGTACGGGCTATTTGTTCCAACGGATCATCGAACCTGACGAATTGTAATCGTAGGGTGTGTTACTGCGTAGATCTTTACCCCACCCCAGCCCTCCCCTTGTAAAGGAGAGGGAGCAAAAGCCCCCTTTACAAGGGGGTTGGGGGTAGAGCACCATCGAAACCAAAGTCTAGTCATGAAAAAAGATCCCAACCGCATCCTCCGACTCGTGCCTCTGGGCGCGGGCGGGATAGCGGGAACACTATTAATGATAAATCGGGTACTGACCCCAGAATTGACCGACTCACAGGCTCGATCGGATGCAGTCGGCGTGATTTTGACAGCAGTTCTGATCCTGACTGGATTGCTATGGCAACAAGTCCAGCCCAGACAATCCGATAGTGTCATTTTAGAAGGTGAAGAAGGTTTTGAACTGTCGCCAACGTTACCAGATACGCTGCAAACAGAACTAGCTTGGGCATCGCATCTCCTGCTGACAAATACGGTGACTCGATCGATCCTAGTTTACTACCAGGGACAAGTACTGCTCCGCCGTGGGATTTTAGCACCTAAAGCGGAAGTCACACCAGGCGTAATTCTCGATCGAGTTTTAACAAAACAAAAAGCTATTTATTTAGTAGATACCAAAGTTTATCCTGGTAGAATTGAATTTGATTATTTACCAGCCAACACTCAAGGCATCATTTGTCAGCCATTAGGAACTGGTGGGGTAATGATTTTAGGCGCGAATGCCCCCCGCAGCTATACCAAACAAGATGAAATCTGGATTGAGGGGATTGCCGACAAATTAGCAAATAGTTTGGATTTAGCCTTGACAATTACCGACAATAACGAGTAAAGAAATTAACGATCGTATTAAAAAGATAGCTTAGTAGAATAATTTTATCCCGAATAGTAATTTCGGCGATTATTATGTGCATAATGAAACTAACATTCAACTAATTCAATCGTGGCTAAAACTAAAGTAGAATCTGCTCCTAAAGACGGTAAAAAATCTGTATCCGAGACAGCTAAGGCAGTCACAAAAGCAGATGAATCAGTCAAAGTAGCTGCAAAAATCTCAGCACCAACTGAAGTCGCTGCCGTAGAAGCTCCGCTCACAGGCAAGGCTTTGCTCCAAAAAGTAAAAGAATTATCTCATCTTGCCAAGCGTGAAACTGCCCAGCAATGTGGCTATGTGAAAGTTTCAACATCGGGTGGAGTCCGTACTGATTTGTCTGGTTTCTATGATGCTGTCCTTTCTGCTAAGGGTATCAAACTAGACGAAAGTAGTAGAGAGACTCGCGGTAAAGTTGCTACTTATAAAGCTACTGTTCACAAAAATGGTCAGTTATTAATTGGTTCTGCTTATACCAAAGGGATGGCACTCAAGGAAGGTGATGTATTTACCATTAAGCTTGGATACAAGCACATTCACTTGATTCAAGAAGATTAAATCAGTTGAAAGTTGACAGCGAAGTTTTTAGGATGTGGAAATATCCCCGACTTCTTGAAGAAGTCGGGGATATTTCTAAATCTATGAAAAATGGGTCGATCCTGATGAGGATCGACCCATAAATTTGGGAACGCGTGGCGGATATACTATTGAAGAACCAGTGTGACATTGGCGTTTTGAAGACCACCGCGTTGTTGAACTTCAGCTAGAGTTTTGTTGACTGCGTACTTTTGGTTGATTGAGTTGATTAACTCAGTTTGGTTGTGTTTTTTAGCGACACCCCAGAGATCGGCGATTAGATCAAATGAACCATCGCTATTGCGAGACCAACCTAAATCGTAGTCGCCTTCAAGCATTGCGACGATATCCGCTCGGACGCGCTGTCCTTGGTAGCCGCGCATATCCGCTTCTACCTTGACATTAATGCCAAGATCGCGTAATGAATTTTTCAGAACTTCTGCGTCAGTGATTTTGGTACGGAGAGTACTAAAGTGAGACATATCGATTTCCTCCAATAAAATTGAGTTATGTAAAAACGATGGCTTGAACTGTAGGGCAAGCGATCGAGTGTATCATTCGATCGTGTGTGGTCTCCTTGCTAGCCTCGATAGGTTTATTATTCCCCAATCTGGGCGACTAGCACCTTAACTCCAAAAATTGGAGCAAGCTTGTTAAAACTCCAGTCGGTGATATTCAGCGACTGAGGCAGCGGCAGGACGTGCGCGCTGTCTTGCCCAATCTCGCAAAGCAGTTACCTGCTCACTCATTGTCCGCGAGAGGGGTAGAGTAGCCTTGACGGCGGCGATGATGTCCAATTGGGTGAACTCTCGGTTCTGGGCAAAGGCATCATACATCGCGGCGATCAAAGCTTGTTCAATTTCAGCTCCCGAAAATCCATCGGCAACTTTGGATAGTTGCAATAGATCGAAACGTTCTAGATCTCGGTTTCGCTTACTCAAGTGAATTCTAAATACATCTTCCCGCTCGGACTGGGTGGGTAAGTCTACAAAGAAGATTTCATCAAATCGTCCTTTGCGGAGGAACTCGCCTGGTAGTTTTTCGACGCGGTTGGCTGTTGCCATAACAAAGATGGGGGAGGTTTTTTCCTGCATCCAAGTCAGGAAGGAACCAAAGATCCGACTGGAGGTACCACCATCAGAGTCGGCTGAACCGGATGATCCGGCGAAGGCTTTATCGAGTTCGTCGATAAATAGAATCGCTGGGGAAATCGATTCGGCAGTTTTGAGGGCACCGCGCAGGTTTGCTTCGGAGCGTCCGACGGTGGAGCCATCATAAACTCTTCCCATATCTAGTCTGAGCAGGGGTAAACCCCACAGTCTAGAGGTGGTTTTGGCGATGAGGGATTTACCACATCCAGGTACACCGAGAATTAGCATCCCTTTGGGTTGGGGTAGTCCATAGGTGCGCGCTCGTTCGGTAAATGCGTCGGAACGTTGTACCAACCAGCTTTTGAGTTCGCCTAGTCCGCCGACAGCATCGATGGTTTCATCTTCTTCGATGAATTCAAGAATGCCGTTGCGGCGAATTAGTTGCTTCTTTTCCGAAAGCACGATGTCAACTTCAGCTTCTGTAATTTTGCCGCGTTTGACATAGGCTTTGCGGTAAACTTTTTCGGCTTCGTCTTGGGTTAAGCCTAATGAAGCTTTGAGCAGCTTTTCGCGTCCTTCGCTCGATAGGCGACTTTGACGATTTGCGTCTAGTTGCTTGGTCAGGACTCGATCGAGTGTGGTCAAATTAGGTAGGGCAAAGTCTAGCACTACTACTTCTTTTTCTAACTCGATCGGAATTTCCTGAATCGGTGACATCAAAATAATTACTTTTTGTGTCCCCTGGAAACTAGCAATCGCATCCCGCAACCAGCGCGTCACCCCTGGAGAATCTTTAAAAGGGTGCAAATCTTTGAAGATAAAGATCGCTGGTTCGCTATGCCTCGTCGTCTGAACGATCGCGGCTTCTGGCGAAAGGGTAGTATTATGCTCGTTAGTTCGATCTTGTCCGTACTCCACCATCCCACGAGTCAGCGTCCACACGTACAATTTACGCGGTTGCTGCTTGTTCTGGGCAATCTTGGCGATTTCTTTTTCGGCGCGATCTTCCTCAGCCGTAACCAGATAGATTAGGGGGTATTGAGCTTGGATGAGAATATTTAGCTCTTCTTGCATGATTATCTATCCTGCGATATTACTGGGGTGGTAGCGATCGAAAAAGTATCTATCCAGCAACAGTCGCCAGATCTGGCTGAGTTTGGGTGGTGCGTAAATTTAATGGTTCTTCGGTAAGCACCCCTGACTGTCGTCCGAGGGCAACCATTTCCCCATCCCTAATTACGACTGAATGTTCGCACGCAGGGCAGCTATAGACTTGATGCGTCGAACCGTGTGACTCAATTCCATCCACCACATCGGAGTGGCTCAGATAGAATTCTACAGCTTTTTCTACGATGTTAGACATCGAATCAGCATCTACTGCCGATCGAATTTTCAACTGACGATGTAGTTGTGGCGGCAGGTACAAAGTGACCTTTTGCTTGTCTTCCATACGATTCTCAACTGCTTGACCCGGGTATGTCACTACTCTAATCGGTTAATTTTTGACTGTCAAGCTGGCAAGGTGTTTTAGCGTTATAGCTTAATATTTATTCACATAATTACGGAAATATCCCCGACTTCTGGGAGAAGTCGGGGATATCGAGGCTTATGAAATTGACGCTTTGACAATCAGATCGTTATAATCTCGATCGCCACCACCAAACATATCTTCAAATCCAAAGGTATTATTACCTAAAAAACGGATATGCTCGGTTTTGTCAGCGTTAGCACCAGCAAAGACAGTATAAACACCATTGACTTGTTGACCATTAGCAGCATTTGCCAAGGTACTATTTGCCACAAAAATCGGCAGATACAAGGATTTATCTAAATTGGCGGTGATAGCTGCGGTACTGTGGTTGTCAGCGGTCAGATTCACGGCATTGACAAGAGCATTTTGTAAAGCTGCGCGAACATAGCCAGCATCAGTAGGCTTGAGAATACCCTCCACCGATTGAATCGAACCCTGAGCATCTACAGTGCGATAGAAGCCAACAGCGTTGTTGTAAGCAGCTTCTCGTTCGACGGTAAAGGCAATCTTGGTAGTCGGTAACACCATCTGACTGAGATCGAGAATCAAGCTTGGAACTAGATTTGGGACAATTGTAGTTGTCTGGGAGAGATGCTGTTGAGCAGGGATAGCATCACTGACAACCGGGATATTTGCGAAAATCGGAATCGCCGCACTCTCAAAAGTGAAATCCGGCTGAGTATCAAGAACTGTGCCAGCAGGAGCTGATTCATCATTGAGAATAGTACCGACGACGGCTGCTGTCGTACCGACTGTATAAGCACTATTGGCGGTGATGGTTAACTTGACGGTTTCATCAAGTTCAAATTTGGTGTCCGCTTTGGGATCGATCGTCAGCATGGCAGTGGTAGAATTGGCAGCAAAGGTGATCGTCCCCGCAGTGCTTTTGAATGTAGCGGCACCATTCTGAGTGTAGTCAGTCGTCAATGTCGCCGTCCCACCGACGTTATACTTCACAGTGAGGGGATTGGCAGTATTGCCAGTGCGGGTGAAGGTATACAACAGATTCGCAGTACCGTCTTCTAATACGCTGGCAGGTGCTATCGCGAGCGTGACAACTGGACTGTCATCATCAAGAATAGTACCAGATACTATACCGATCGTGCCCACAGCATAATTACTGCTCGTCTGGAGAGTCAAACCTACTGTCTCATTATTTTCTCGCGTGGTGTCTGCGGTAGGATCGATCGTCAGTGTAGCAGTAGTCGCCCCAGCAGCAAAAATCATCTTACCAGTGCTACTAGTAAAACTGCTCGCACCGCTTTGGGTGTAGTCAGTACCAAAGGTAGCCGCACCACCAACTTTATAATTGACAGTTAAAGCATTGGTATTGTCACCCGTGCGGCTGAATGTATATAACATATTCGTCGCACCATCTTCAAGTACAGTGGCTGGCGATACAGCCAAAGTGATGACTGGAAGTAGCGGGATATCATCATTAACAATAGTTCCAGTTACGGCAGCGGGTGTAACGACAATATAATTAGGATCGCTAGCTAGAGTGATCGCGATAGTTTCATCACCTTCAACGGTGGTATCAGCAGTTGGATCGATCGTCAGTGTAGCAGTAGTTGCTCCAGCCGCAAAGGTAATCGCTCCGGCAGTAGCAGTAAAACTGTCTGCACCAGTCTGACTATAGTCAGTACCAAAAGTCGCGGTACTATTGACGTTATAGTTAACGGTTAAAGCATTCGTGGTATCACCCGTGCGGTTGAATGTATATAGTAGATTATTAGTGCCATCTTCCAAGACACTTGCTGGTGATACAGCTAGGCTAATCGTAGTAACATTGCTAGGGACAATATCTCCAGTAATCGAATATTGACCTAAGCTCGCATAGTCAGTATATCCAGTTACCAGCGGATCTCCCGCCCCCACACCATCAATCTTCAAGTAATAATTTCCAGCAGTCGCCAGAGTAGTTGTGATATTTGCAGCTAGTAAATCCAGGGGATTGGACGACGCAATCAGCACACCATCAGCACTGTATAGTTCTGCCAGAATATCCAAATTGGCTCCACGCACCGCAGGATTGATATTCAAGTTAATCGCACCAGCACCCGCGACAAAACTATAAAAATCGACATCTGTCCGTTGCTCGATAATGCCATTACCACTAACAGTTGTCCCAGTCAGAGTTAAAGTCTTAGCTGTCGCAATTGTATTTCCAGTATCATCAGCTCGGTAGCCAAATCCATTATTGGTAGTAATAATCTGCAAATCATCTTCAGTATTATTCGCCGAAGTATATTCACCTTTGCTCCACTGGGTGAGATTTTGGTAATATCCAACTCCCATCATCGGTGCCCAACCAGTCGCAGTCCCTCTTGTCGCGTTTACACCTGCGTAGTATCCTACTGCGGGCGTAATCTGACCATCATGATTTAGTCCGAGAGTGTGTCCTACTTCATGGGAAATCGCCTCAGCAGTATATTTTTCGTTACCATTACCGAGTTGACTGGTAAACACAAACGCTGGCGTATCGGTATTCCAGGCAAAAGAATTGAGATACGCAACTCCACCCGCCGCCGAACCAAACCAATCAGAACTACTACCCCCAATTGCAACACGGACACCCCAACGAGAATCGGTGCTACTACTTTTAATTAAATCATTAATATCTGTCGGTGCTTTAGTGGTGACATTGACATTAAACGGACTAAAATCTTCAGCAACTCGCTGCCAAATTTGCTGGATGGCGAGCTGTTCGGCATCACTAAATCCGATAATCCCATCAGTGTTGTAAGCGGGGGTAACGATATTCGCCAGCGATGAATTCCAGGCAGTCCCAGCGGTAGTGTTGCCGTCGAAATCTAAATAAATTGTCTGGTTCGCTCCGACTAAACTGCTCAACAAAAATGTTTGAGTCAAATCGATAATCGGCGTGACAATTGTCGCTAAAGTTGGACTCGAACCTAATGTCGTTAATTGGGGTGATAATGAATCCAATTTTTGGACGATACTCGCATCAACTGTCGGTAAATTTAGCTCATTGAAAGGATCTTCGATAAGTAGTCCGTAGTTCGGATCTGATGATAATTGAGTTTTTAGTAGTTCTTTGGAGTCAATAATATCTGAATTTTGATTTGGAGTAATTTCCATGAGTGAGTCATTTTAAAATCGGGCGTGACATTAATTAAAGCTCAGAGAAAAATCTTTTACTATGGGATATCCACGGATAATTAGTAAGTGATTCCACGGAAATTTCTAGTACCTTAAATTACTAAAGAATGAGGCGATCTCTGTCATATCATCTGGAAATTATTTAAATCGAGATCTTTTGAGTCGTGATTCACACCTATCTACACGATCGAAATCAGCTAAAATTTATACGTAGAGCAGTACTCAATGTGTAGATAAATGTTGTACTTAATTTTACGTACTCCCTTCCCAACCAAGCAATAGACAGCAGCCTATTCACTCTAGATATCTAATTTAACGGAGAACACGAATGAACTCTAAGGGTAAATTATCGAAATCGGCGATAAAAGTGACTTCATAAACATTTGCACCGATAATTTGTTGAGTCGGCGCGAGTAAAATTGTAGGTGCGATTTGGGCAGTTGCTTGTAGTTTGATCGCAAACGATTGCAGCCAAGTAGTCAAATCAGGCGCAACCTCGGTCAGGTCGAAAGAGATGTGATAGTATCCAACATAACGATCGTCACCAAAAGCATCTGGAGCAGGCTTCGGTTCGGGAATCTGAATCAATTCAATTCGTCCACCTAAGCCTTCGAGCCAACAAGCCAAAGTATAGCCAGTGGTAAATCTTTCTGTGACGATAAATCCCAGACACTCGTAGAATGAGATCGATCGATAAATATCAGCCGTGCGGATGGAAATATGATGCAGCATAGGATAGGGGATAGAGGGTAGGGGATAGGGAATAGAGGATAAGATAAATATCACCATGAACCCAATTTTTAATTTAAGACATTTGTTTTCCCTAATCCCTAATCCCTAATCCCTATCCCCTAATTAAGGTGATATCCGAAAATAAGGATACTGAATCGGAATTCCTGGTTCTTTTTCGAGATCGAAATTAATTATTTTCCAACACGGCTCGATCGTGGCTTCGGGGCTAAACTCCACAGGTAGACCGAATAGCCGTGGTAGGATAGGTTCTGCGGTGGATTCAGTAAATGGTCGATCGTAATTGTCTTTGCCAGTAGCTGCATCCGATCTTCGGCTATCACCACCACCAATCAGATAGCCACCAATCAAGTCCCGATAACGTTCGGCAATAATCACCTTGGTAGCGCGATAGCCTTGCGTGTAGAGCTTGTCTAAAGCATCATGAATCTCAAACCGAATTCCGTCGGGATGAGTATGTTGACGGTACCACTCACCATCCCAGAGACACCAGTGTCGACTAGATTGGAGATGTACGAGTTCGCTCGTGTGTGGATCTGCTTCAAAAGCCCCATGTCGAGTGCATAAATAAGTATCTGTCAATGTGAGTGCCGGAATCGGTTGCCGACAATGGGGACACTGAATCTCTGGACCAAAAATGGGGTATTGAAGAGCAAAATTCATGTCAGAAGCGCACGAGATGGAATTCTCGGACGATAGAAGTATATTAAGTAAAGATATTGATATTTAGTTCTATATTACTAAATTATACTTTACACGCTCTTGGTTGCGAATCGATTCGCCATCTGACCAGGCAAATGTCGCGCTAATGGCGATGGGATGAGATAAAAATCAAGAATAGATCGTTTTTGGGGATTTGTGGGAATAATAATTCTAGAGTCAATGCAATCGCAATCTCGAAGATAGCCATTGAGATAGCCATCGAAATTTAACTAACTCAAGTCAGAGTATTAATCAGCCAATATTAAAAAGTTGATTTTAACTTTTTCTCAGGTCGAGATATAAAAATATCTGTTTAGGAACAGGAAAATGGACGATAACAAGCAGCAGATTATTCACTACTTCATTGAAGAAGCACAGGAACATTTAGAGACAGTAGAACAAGGCTTATTGGATCTAGCCGAGGTTATTTCTGACGCAGAACGTGTCAACGAAAT
Organism: Chamaesiphon sp. 336R_metabinner_41; assembly: GCA_025359915.1. Lineage (GTDB taxonomy): Bacteria > Cyanobacteriota > Cyanobacteriia > Cyanobacteriales > Chamaesiphonaceae > Chamaesiphon. The sequence continues at coordinate 24,872 of JANYDE010000063.1, forward strand.
GTTTCGGGCTGCGCACTCAATCAAAGGTGGTGCAGCGATGTTAGGCTTTGAAGGCATTCAGGCAACTGCTCATAAATTAGAAGATTGCTTCAAGATTTTACGCGATCATCCTGTCCCGATCGATCAGCAGTTGGAAACACTTTTTCTCAAAGGTTACGACGCGCTCAAGGCGTTGGTTGAGGAATTGGCAAATTCGCCAACACTGAGTCTGCGTGCTGAAGTCGTCGATAGTGTTTTAGCTGGTTCAGCCGCAAATTTTGTAGCGTTGCAAGAGTATCTTGAAGAGCTACTCAATAACCATACTCATACGCATGATACTACCAAAGAAGCTGCGCCGATCGCGGCAACTATTGGTGGTGGTACCGCAGTGATGGCTCCGCCAATTAACGTCGTGACCGTTGTAACAGCAGCACTTCAGCAAATGTTGGTGCTATTCAAACAAGCTGATAGTCCTGCGAATCGCCAACAATTAGTCGGTATCGCCCAATCCCTATCTATATTAAAAGCTGATGCCACCAACTGGCAAGCTTTAGTCACAGCCACCGGATTGGCGATCTCCAATCCACACAACACTTACAACGCTGTCGCGCCACTAGTCATCCGCGAGTTGAAACAAGCTGGCGATTTGTTAGCTGCAAACAACGATGCGGCCATTTTGGTTTCCGCTAGTCTCCAACAAGCGACAATAACGGCTGCGCCAGTGTCAGCAACAGTGGCTCCTGTTGTTACACCAGCAGCAACCCAAATTACGATTCCGGTTGATGCTCGCGGTGCTGCACAAGCGATCTTACAAAGCTTCAATCGTCAGCAAGTGACTGAATTGGTAGTCTTACTTCACCGAGTAATTTCTAATTCTAAGCAAAACTAGTTGCACCTAGATCTGGGGGGATGTCTTGCCATCTCCCTTGTCCTACCGCCCGAATTGCTTCGCGAAGATTGACTTCTCCAGTATAGATTGCCCGACCAACGATCGATCCAGTTACGCCGATTGCTTCGAGCGACAGTAAATTCAGTAAATCTCGCAGCGAACTCACGCCACCTGAGGCGATGACGGGGATCGAAATTCCGCTAGCCATTTCCCTGAGCGCGTCCAAGTTTGGCCCTGTCATGGCTCCATCTCGGTGGATATCTGTGTAAATAATTGCGGCTACGCCGATGCCTTCCATCCGTTTAGCTAATTCTGTCGCTAAAACTTCCGAAGTTTCGATCCAGCCTTTAGTAGCTACTTTACCATTTCGCGCATCGATACCCACGACGATTTGTTGGGGGTATTTTTGGCATAAATCTTGGACTAATTCGGGCTGTTCTACAGCTACTGTTCCGAGAATGACTCGATCGACCCCCAATGTCAAGAGCTGTTTGACACTCGCTTCATTGCGCAATCCGCCACCGATTTGAATTTGGACTGGTTGAGTGGCAGTAGTTTTGACCATCTCTACAATACGGGAAATCGCGTCCAAATTAACCGGATGTCCCGCTTTCGCACCATCCAAATCTACCAGATGTAATTTGTTCGCACCTTGTTCGAGCCAGGATTTCGCCATGTCTGCGGGATTGTCGTTAAAGATCTCCGATTTGGAATAGTCGCCCTGATACAGTCGCACGCACTTACCATCTAGTAGATCGATCGCCGGAAAAATGTCCATAGGTTTGAGGATAGAATAGAAGGAAGGCTCGATCGGATTATGCCATATTAATTTAAGTAGTTAAGATCGGTTTTCCTACCACAATTGTTACTGCCATAGGTCAAAATAGAAATGTTCAACTCTATGGATTAAAGCAAGTATGGTTGTTTCTAATTGGCGTAAGGCACTAATGCCAATCGTCTTATCGGTAGTTTTACTATTCTCCGCTTGTTCGAGTAAAGAGCCATCCAAATATGCGGCTACCCAAAAAGAGACAGCAGGTAGAAATGCACCCGCTGCGGTTGCTAAAAATGCTGAAGCTGGTGGTGATTTTAATAAATTTTTCCCTCAAGGTGATGCTGGCTTTGCCAGAGTATTCTCCCAAGAGAAGAAAGGGTTTGCTGAAGCCAAACTCAATAAAGGTGGCAAAAATGTCGCGGTACTCTCCATCAGTGACACCATCAGTCTCCCCGCTGCGGCTAAAAAGTACGAAAGAAGTACTAGCAAAATCGGTAGCTATCCATTATTAGATGAAGCTCCACTCAAAAGCACCGGAGTATTGGTAAATAATCGTTATCAAGTCAAAGTAGCTTCTCGCGATCCTTCTTTTACTGGAACCGATCGCAAAGCTTGGTTACAAAAGTTTAACCTAGATGGATTGTCCAAACTCAAATAATTTAGCAATTATAATTATCTTCAGGAGTTATTTATGAGCAAAGCAATTTTTGAACTAGTAGACGAGTTGCCCACTGGGGGATTAACTGTCATGTCATTGAATGCCTTAGATTTTGTCATCCCAGGACAATGGCAAAATACCGTCGGATTTGATAACACTATCACAGTAGTAACTGGTACCGACGATCCAGAGTATCTGCAATCGATCGGCGAACGCGCAGTTGCTCTGTATAATGACCAAGGCGAAGGTTATCAAACCGCCATGTGGCTCTACAATACGGTAGATTCCGGCTCCCGCTTGCTCGGTGCAGCAGCGATGGCAAATAAAGTCGGCGAAAAATTCTCGATGCTAGGCTTTTTGGGCAATATTACCCCAAAAGCTGAAACGGCTCAAACTATTGACTTAAGCGTCAAGTTAGTAGCCGAAATCGTTGCTTATTGCCAAATCAATGGTATTCCTGGCGATAGTGTTGGTGATTTCCTCGCTGGTTTAGCTGATTACGGTGGTGAATCGCTGATGCGGATGACAGCGTTGATTTGTTTCGACGGGTTGATTCCTCTTGGCCCCGATTTTATCGGTATGGTTATGGATAAAATGGGTGGGATGAGTCCCGATGAGTTGGAAGGAAATCAAACTTTCAAAGGCATCAAAGATCAAATTCCTGGTGGGGACACTGGCGGACAGTTGGGCTTTATCACTGAGAGTTTCGGCTCCGTCAGTGGTTGGATGAGTGATTTTGTCTCCAGCCGTGGTTTGTCTCCAGAAATGCTGGTTGGCAATCTCCGCAACTTCGTCGATATCAGTGACGATAAGTTGGATTATCTGGGTGCTTTTCTGGATGTGAGTACCAATTATTATGTTCACACTGGTACTCAGACTTTGGCTCGACGCTTAATCGAGCGTGCGGCTGCGGAAATGTAGTGATTTTTGAGGGGTGGCGGAGATCCACCCACCCCGCCTGCGGCACCCCTCCGAGGCAGGGCTGATTCATTCCCACTAGAGGTAAAATAGCAAGTGGGAAAGGGATAGCAAAAATGAGTGCAAATTTAATCGAACAACTTAAACAAGTAGAAGATTTTAGAACAACAGATGGACGGAGGCATCCATTATGGTTGGTGTTACTATTTGTAATTATGGGGATAATGAATGGAGCATTAGGATATCGAGCATGTGGAGATTTTGTGAACAGGCATCAAAAAGAACTAAAAGTTGAAAGAGTTGGCACCAGAAAGGGGAAAAAATATCATGAGATTATTTGTTATATTAGTAGCCTGATGCGGACAGCACAAGAATTTGCACTTGGTATTCGTGGACACTGGGGCCTTGAAAATCGACTTCATTGGGTTAAGGATGTGGTGTTTAAGGAGGATGCTTCTCGAATTCACAAAGGTAATGCCCCTGCAAATCTCTCAATTGTGAGGGCAATTGCCATCAACATATTTCGCCAAAATGGTTATGATTCCGTCACAACTCATCAAAGATTCTTATCTCATGATATTGACAAACTTCTCCTCCTTGTGGAATGAATCAGCCCTGCTTCCTAAGGGGGTTGGGGGATTGGGATTCATCATATTTAGCATTAATAAGTAGTTCTCATCAGTGGAGGCTCGATCGATATCGATCTCCAGATTGATCGTAATGGCATCAGTAATCATGACTAAATGTCAAACAACATTTGAGTCATTACCTAAATATTTGTAGACAGCAAAATAGGGCTATTAGGACGTGGTTTGTTTCCTAAAAGCCTTGCCAGCAATATGTTTCAACCAAATGGAGACAAGGAGGCTCGAACTCCTGACCCCTACAATGCCATTGTAGAAACATTATGGTTGGATAGCTTACCGGATAAGGCTTCTAGCTTTAGATGAAAATCTGGGGGGTCTGCTGGGGGGTCTGAATCCCCTTTTTACCCCTTCTCACTACTGTCTGTATCATCAGACTATTCATTCGTTGTCTTGTCCCATCCCCGTCAGTCGTCGCAGGATGAGATCGAGTTTCCCGTTCAACTCAGTACCGAGATTATCGATCTTGGCATCCTGAGCATCAAACCGCCGATTCATTTCTACCTTGAATTCGTCGATCTCTTCATACACTCGATCGAAAGCATCGTTAAGTTCTCTCCCAGTGACCTGAGTATCTTCAAGTCTGCTGATTCTGCGATCGAACGATCTTAATGTTCGATCTAGTCCCCTGTCGTCTGGTTCTCTGGCTTGAGTCATGTTAACCTCAAAGTAGTTATAAGTTGGATTCGATCGCGCTGCTTCTAACAGTCCATCGATCGAAACAGCCCTCGCCTTTACTGGTGGGGGCTATTTCGATTATAAGGCTAGTTACCTATTTCCAAACTTTTTGTAGCATTGCCAGATCTTCAGCACTCCAAATGTCCAGGTTGTCTAATGGGTCTTTTTTAGGAGTTCGACCCAATGCTTTCATTACATCACCGATACAGGTTGGCATCAGTACCTCACCCGCCGCTTGAAGATCGTCTATGGGCTGTGGTTGCATCCCGAATAGGACAGACGGCATGTACACATTTTGAAGCCAATCCTCTAGATGTGGCTGTGCTTCTGCGATTGAACCAGCCACGATTGAGGCATAGAGACAACTCTGGCTATCATCATCCAGAGAATCGCATCGATCGAGTCCAGCTAGTATCAGCGCGTAGGAGAACGGTACTCCTAACGTGTCATTCAAAATGTCCGAATAGCTTTTAGTCATTGGTTTGAAATAGGGGCAGGGTGGATTCTGGTGTAACTGCTTCAACTCTGAAGAAATCGCGCCCTGCTTTTCCAACTCGCCATTCACCCAAGCCCTTGTCTTTAGCCGCCTGAAGCCCTACTTCTATCTGTTTGGTGCGAGTATCGTTATTCTCTTTCTTCTGTGCATCAGTAGCCTTGATAGCTTCAATCCCGACCATCGCGAAGAACTCACCCCAAGTTTTAGTTTCACTGTCATCGCTGGGTTTCTCTTTGCGGGAAGCTGTAGGGGTAGATGCGATCGAGACTGGTATCTCTACAGCGCGATTGCTAATGGCTCTCACCTCAGCTTCTAACTTCGATACTGATTCCTTAATAGGCTCTAGAGCTATCTCTATAGATGTTCTGGTTAATTCCTCTATGTCATTAGTGCTTGTAGAGCATATACCTAGACTGTCTATATAACTCTTAGTCAATTCCTCTATATAATCTCTACTGCTACTTATTAGCTGATTATCTATAGAGGATTTAATCATGCTCTCTACATCTTCTCTAGCTAATCCTGTAGGGGTATGATCTCTAGTCGTTCCTGTAGAGACTGTATCTCCCATTACATCCAGTTCACCGGATAACACTCGATCGAGTAGTCGATTAACTACCCATCCCATTGAGACATCTTTACTCAGTGCATAGTCTCTAAACTGTTGAAGCTTATCCCCTTCAACCAACACCGTTAGCATGGGTTTAGTATTTTTCCCCATATTGAAGCCTCTTATATAGTACCTCTATATTTTACTCTATATCTAGAGATGCAGCTAGAGACTCTATATATTGATAAGTTATCAGTCGCAGTTAAGCCTATAGAGGATTGTTATATAGAAATTATTGACATAGAGGTTCTATAGAGGCTAGTATATAGATATGAGAAAGCGACCGACTCACCCGCAAAAGTTAATCGATCGCCCCTCAATCCCAAACCAACTAGTAAAGGATTACTCAAATGTTAACTCAGAACCAGCCCACCATTCGCACCGAAACTACTCACATGGGCACTCAAGTATTTCTAGACACTCAACTACTGGGAACTATCGACAACTATCCAGTCTGGGGCTTAGACACTGGTT
>JANYDE010000076.1 GCA_025359915.1 Chamaesiphon sp. 336R_metabinner_41
GGCAGACACTTTTGCTGAGGCAAAGGCTTCGCCAACGTGAACGGAACGAGAAAACCCAACACACTCAACAATCGATTGTGCAAATGTTGGGTTTCACATTCGTTCAACCCAACCTACAGGTGGATTTCAGATTTTTCTCTACCAGATAGATCAGCCCTGCCTCCCAAGAGGGGATTTACACGCGGAAAACTATGGAATGAATCAAAATATTCAGATTGGATTATCGATCGGTAATTCACGCTATCATTGGGCTTGGTATTTAGAAACCAAGCTCCAGTCTAGCTGGGATACAAAATATCTCTGTATCGATCGATCATTTGACTCATTCCCCCTCGATCTCCGAGAAATCATTAAAACTCATCCATTTGAGATCTATCTAATTTCTGTCGTTCCAAATCAAACAGAAATTTGGCAACAATTACCGCAAGTCAAACAAATTATCCTTGCTGATATTCCCTTATTCAATCTCTATCCTACACTAGGAATCGATCGAGCCTTATCTCTTTTCGGTGCAGGTGAAACTTATGCTTATCCAGTCTTAGTTATCGACGGTGGTACCGCATTAACAATTACTGGTATCGACGAAAATCGACGGCTAATCGGTGGCGCAATTTTGCCAGGATTGAGATTGCAATTACGCTCCTTAGCTACAGGTACAGCAGCATTACCAACGATTGAATTACCACAACAATTACCACCCAGATGGAGTAATGATACCGTAGGATCGATCGCTAGTGGTATCCTACATACCGTTAGTTCTGGAATTAGGGATTTTACTCAAGATTGGCAACAATTATATCCACAGAGTCAGGTAATATTTACTGGCGGAGATGGAGAACTCTTGATGAGATATTTACAGACAAATTTATCAGTGGATTTAGTCAATCGAATCAGATTAGATCGACAGTTATTGTTTCATGGATTGGCAGCAATATTATTTTAATCAAATCCCTACCACAATTCTACTTCTTCTCGATCGATCTGAAGTTGAACTCGGTTACAAAAATATTTAATCTCTTGGGCAATTTGAATGAGTGATTCATCTGAAGAAAGAGGTGTTAAATTTTCAATTGACTTATATTCGGATTTTTGGACAGCTCTAGCGTAATCTTGACTTTGACTAATCATAGATTTTGAATCTGAATCACTCTGCAAAACCAAGAACGGAGATCTAAATTGACGCAATCTGTCTGCAACTAATTCACGCCGAATATCTTGAATCGATCTCTGAAATAATATTTTACAGGTAGTAGGGAAATTATCAAAGAAATTCCAATAATTTTGGCGTTTGAGAAATGGATTTGCACCATCGCTGATAGATGTCAAAATCGCTAGTCCACTCAGCCAGAGTTTAAATAACCACGGATGAGCCAGTAACCATTTGGTGAACTTACTGTATTGTTGCCAATTAGCAAGAGAAAATCCTTCTGGTGAAATTGCTACCACACCTTGAACTAGATCCGGATATTTTAGGGCATAACTAATTGCAACCCACGCACCTAAAGAATGTCCAACTAAATAAACTGGACGCAATTTGAGCGCGTTTACAAATTCATGTAGACAATCAACTTCGATCTCGATCGAGCCTGGAGTTTCAATCGCAGTAGAATTACCAAAGCCGAGTAAATCGATCGCCAAACAATGAAAGTTATTGCCCAATAACTCAATTATACGTTGCCATTGACGACTATCGTCCCAACTGCCATGCAAAAAGATTGCTACAGGAAGATGATTATCCCCTGTTTCTCGCCAGAATATTTGTCCGGCGGAGACTTTAATTCGAGAATTGAAATCAGACATAGATGCAAGGGTAGTAGGGAGATGAACCACTTACCCTAAATCATAATACGACTGCGTCTACCTATAGAACCCATTTGAGATCTTCTAGTGGGGAGGGCGGGTTCGGCACAGAAGATGATGGTGTCACGCGACAATTGTTAGCATAAACAAAGCCAACTACGGTTGGCTGGCAAAAATGGATCTGTAGGGGTAGGTTTATGCTAACAATTGTCGATTTACTGTTCGATCTTAAACAAAACCTACCCTCCGCCACCAGGATCTAAAAAGATCTTAAAATGGGTTCTATAGAGCTAGATCGTTTGCAAAGCCGTTCCTACCCCCTAGTATTTTTGGCACGCGATCGCGTATGATAGGATCTGCTGTAGCTGCGTCCGATCGGATTAACTTCCGATAGTTAGATTTAATATTTTATTGAGACAGCGAAGGATTTTTGGCACAGCTTTAACAGATCCAGTCCACATCGGATTGGTGAGTACTCCCTATCGTTTATTTTTACAGAGGCACATATGGCAAAACGCCGCAACCTGAAGAAGGAAAAGGCGGAGCGTAATCAGGCTTACGCTCGTAAATTCAGAAAACGCCCCACTGGTGGACGGATGTTTAAATCGAGATTCCGTCCTCAATCTAGTGGAACTTCGGCTGAGGAAGATAACGAAGATACTTCAGCAGCAGCAACCTAGATTAGGAGTTAGGCTTGATAGCTTGATAGCTTTAGGGGAATGAACTTCCCTGACAGCTATCGCCTTTGCCCCTATTATTGTTATCATTTTAGCTGTGTCTTAGCCCTGTCGATCGCATTACGAACTTGGTCAAAGCCAGTGCCACCATAGCTATTTCTCGCTGCGACTACTTGTTTGGGATCGATGGCAGCGTAGATATCTGTTTCAAAGGCTGGGTGTAATTCTTGCCATTCGATGAGACTGAGATCCTTGAGGAGTTTATTTTGACTCAAGCAAGTTTTGACTACTTTTCCAACTAGATTATAAGCTTCCCGGAAGGGAACGCCTTTAGTTGCTAGATAATCAGCCACATCTGTCGCGTTGGCAAAATCGGAGGCTACTGCTTCGGCAAGCCTGAGCGGGCGAAATTCGATTCCTTCAGACATCAAGATTGTCATCGCTTCTAGACAAGCTTGCACCGTATTGACAGCATCGAATAAAGCTTCCTTATCCTCTTGCAAATCCTTGTTGTAAGCCAGCGGTAAACCTTTCATCATCACCAGCATCGCCTGGAGATGTCCGAATACCCGTCCAGTTTTCCCGCGTACTAATTCGGGTACATCGGGATTCTTCTTCTGAGGCATGATACTCGAACCCGTGGCACATCGATCAGTCAAACTGACAAATCGAAACTCCTCCGATGCCCAAATAATCACCTCCTCAGCCAATCGACTGAGATGCACCATAATAATACTAGCAGCTCCGAGGAACTCGATCGCAAAATCTCGATCGCTCACACCGTCCAAACTATTCCCATAAATAGCATCGAAACCAAGTAACTGAGCGGTATATGCTCGATCGATCGGAAAAGTTGTACCAGCCAAAGCACCACAACCCAAGGGCGAGATATTCGTCCGTTTATACACATCTCCTAGCCGCTCCCAGTCCCGCTGTGCCATCTCAAAGTAAGCCAGCATATGATGCGCCAAACTTAGTGGTTGGGCGCGTTGGAGGTGCGTATAGCCAGGAATCAGCGTATCCACATTTGACTCAGCCAGCATGAGCAATACCTGCTGAAATTCTCGCAATTGAGCTTGAATTAGGTGAATGCGATCGCGAAGATATAATCTAGTATCAGTACCGACTTGATCGTTTCTCGATCGGGCAGTATGTACTTTCTTACCAACATCACCGACAATTTCCGTCAGTCGTCGCTCGACAGCAAAGTGAATATCCTCAGCATCGATACCAGGATTAAAATTTCCCGCTCGATATTCAGCGCGGATTTGCTCCAATCCAGCCACCAATTGTTCGCCCTCATTCGGACTAATAATTCCCGTTTTCGCCAGCATTTGAACGTGAGCAGACGAACCAGTCAAATCGTATTCGATCAATTCGAGATCGAACCCAATACTAGCATTAAATTTGGCGATCGCTGGATGTAAAGTACCTTCAAATCGATCGCTCCAGGTTTGTGGTTGAGACATAGATGGGAGAAAAGGGGATGGGAGATGGGAGAGACGCTTGCGTCCATTATTGAGTATTTTCCCAATCTTTCCATCTTCCCACACTCCTATCTACGATCTCCCATCTCGCATCTCCCATCTCTCCGACAAATGGCTGGACTCTCCACCAGCGACTACTCACGATCGACTATTTTCGCGCTATCATGTGTGTAGTGTGAACTATAAAGTTTACTTAAACAAAAATTTGGAGTGTCCATGAAATTAACTACTATCAAAACCAGCAGTTTATTAACTGTTCTGTGCCTCAGTGCTGCGCTAACTATTACTAGTTGTGGCAAAAAAGATAAAGTAGCTGAAACTACCGAGCCTGCTGCAACTGCACCTGCTGCAACTACTCCCACTGCAACCGCCCCTGCTGCTGGTGGTGCATTATCTGTAGCTGAGAAAGCTCAATTAACTCCTGTCAAAACTGCACTAGTAATGGCAAATACTGCTGTTAAAGGTGGAGACATGGCAAAAGCTAAGACTCAATTTGACAAATTCGCTCCTTTATGGGCAGCAGTAGAGCCAATGGTTAAAGCCAAAGCTGGTGCTAACTATCCAATGATTTCCAGTGGACTAGAAATGGTCAAAACTGCGATGGGAAGCGCGACACCTGACAAAGCTAAAGCTGGCGAAGGTTTGACTTCTGCTATCAAAGCAATCACTGCTGTAATGGACAAAAAATAGATACATCCTTGATTTAATTAAAGATTCAGTATTCCCAATTTTGCTCGCTCACACACCCTGCAAAGGGGCGAAACTGAATCAAGTTAAAATAATTTTCGATTGAGCTGCTCCAATTCTCAATTTAATTGAGGATGTTATAGTTAAGATAGACCTCTAGGTTGACAAGGGATATAGAATGGCTGCCAATAGTGAATCTAAAGTTCCGACGATCGTTCGTCCGCTTCAGTATCGAGATATTGACGCGATCGCTAGTTTATGTCAACAAACTAGTACACCCGACTCAGCCGTAAAAGCTAAGATAGAGCAACTACTGCGGCAGGTATCCCGCTGGTACGCACCATTCCAGTTTCTCAATATTATCCCCACGCCGACATTTACCGATCGAGCATTGTTAGTCGCCGACTGCGAACAACAGTTGCGCGGGGTAATTAGTGTCTCGCCGTTCAATCGGACTCGCAGTACTTGGCGTGTAGAATGGTTGGCAATTGATGATACAGCCGCTACCCCAGAACAAGTTACTGGTAAAAACGATGTTGGAACTCAGCTCTTGCGCTATTGCTTTGAGCACATCGTCAAAGCTAGTACTTGGGTACTAGAGGTAGATGTCAATGACAACTCGGCTCTAGCTCTATACCGTCAAAATGGCTTCCAGCCACTGGCTCACCTGACATACTGGGACATTGCCCCCGAATTGCTCCAGGAATTAGCACAGCGCGAACCAGATTTACCCAATCTTCTCCCTGTCAGAAATGCTGATGCTCAATTGATTTATCAATTGGATACAGTATCGATGCCGCCCCTCTTGCGTCAAGTTTTTGACAAACAAATTAACGACTTCAAAATCAATGTTGCCCAAACGATGACTGGTAAAGTCAAAGGTTGGATGCAACAGAAGCAATCTGTTAGCAATTACGTATTTGAAACCCAACGCAAAGCCGCGATCGGCTACTATAATCTATCATTGAACTATGATCGTCAACTCTTCGACGATGAAGACAGGCAACCTCACCAAGCAGAATTAACTGTCCATCCCGCCTATACCTGGCTCTATCCAGAGCTAATGGCGCAACTGGCTAGATCTTGTCAAGACTTGCCTTCACAGCCCTTACAGCTCGTTTCTGCGGACTATCAACCCGAACGGGAAGAATACTTCCAACAAATTGGCGCAGTCCGTGTCAAGCATAGCCTATTAATGTCGCGTTCTGTCTGGCACAAGCTCCGCGAAGCCAAACATCTCTCATTGGAAAATCTCCAACTCGCCGAGATGCTCCAAAGCCTCCAACCCTCGCGCCAACCCCTCCCCAATCGGATTGAAAAACACGATCCCGAAGATCTCAGCTAGTTAAATTAATTGATAATTGGGTTGTTAGGATGGGGATTTTGACCTCATCCTAACAACAGTGCTTTAGAGATCGACTACTATGCTGATAGCTTCTGCCGATTTTCAACGGACTGCTCGACTTTGATCAACCAATCTTCCCACATTTTGCGAGAATTACTAACTAAATTTGCGGCATATCTACCGGAATCTGCACGTAATTGGGTCACATTAATATTTGGAGTTGTCGAAATTTCTCCAGCGTGACCGATGAACCACTGCTCTAATCCCTGCGCAGTTACTTCTGGATGAAATTGCAATGCCAAACCACAATCTTTCCATGAAAAAGCTTGGTTTTCATACTTATCACTGGCAGCTAAATGTTGGGCACCTACTGGTAGAGTAAAAGTGTCCCCATGCCAATGCAATACAAAAGCTCCATCTTGTTGCAAATGCTGGATTGGAGCGGTAAGACCTGCCTCCCGCAAAGAAATTGGCAACCAACCAATTTCTTTTTGCCCACCGGCATAAACTTTTGCGCCCAATGCTTTAGCCATTAGTTGTGCTCCTAAACAAATTCCTAGAGTCGGTAAGTCAGCAGCAAGTCGCTGCTGCAATAAATTTACTTCATCTATTAAAAATGGGTAATCAGCTTCATCATAAACACCAATTGGTCCACCCAGAATTACTACCAAATCTGGTTCCAATGCGGAAATAGTGGCGATCGAATCTACGCCAGCTTCTACATATTTAATGGAATATCCCCGTTGTTGTAAACTAGCTGACAACGTACCCAAATCTTCAAAAGCAAGATGTCTAATTATAACTGAATTTTTCATGCTCTCGAGTTCCTAATCTTTGATAAAAGTTTTTATTTCTAGCTCTTCAGCGAGTTTGCCGGTTACGGCGATATCGCTGGATTTCTACCTAAATCATCGCAGCCGATCGAGCAGAAGTAGATTAAGTAGACAGATATCGATTAAAATAGAAATTGACTAACTTGGATAGATATCCAACCGACGATCGTCGCACTGCTTTATTCAGCCCGAACCTATGATAGTTGCACTGCTATATCTGATTTTAAGCGGGGCTTACCTGTTGGTAATTCCTGGTGGACTATATCTATATCTCCAAAAGCGATGGTATGTCGCTAGCTCGATCGAGCGGTTACTGATGTATTTTCTAGTATTTTTCTTCTTTCCTGGAATGCTCCTATTATCGCCATTCCTCAATTTTCGTCCTAAACGCCGCGAAATTGAGGCTTAGATCCAGATCATGCGGAGAATTGATGTCATTATCATTGGTATTGTCGTTTTTGCGATCGGTGGTGCTGGATACCTAGGGCTACAGTTTGCTGGATTAGATGATATTAATGCCGGAATTTGGAGTCAACTAATTTTAGTGGCGATTATTTTGGGTTGGTCATTTACCTATGTATTTCGGGTGGCGAATAAAAATATGACCTATAATCAGCAGCGGAAAGAATATGACGATGCTGTGATCCAGAAACGATTTGACGATCTCACCCCTGAACAATTAGCTAAGTTACAAGCTGAAATCGAGCAAGAACGAAATAAATCTACTCCCCAACCCCCCTTGTAAAGGGGGGCTTTTCCGGCTGCCTCCCCGCATCCTCGGAGAGGGGTGGGGTGGAAAATCCCCTCCACGGAGGGGTGCCCGTAGGGCGGGGTGGGTAGATCTCCGCCACAACTCCAACAAAATTATATTATTCCCTCCCCCTAATATTCAGATGCAGTCCGTTTCTAGTTGTTTTCAGTCTTTACGCGATCGCCAGCAATGTGCTTTAATTCCGTTTATTACCGCTGGCGATCCTGATTTAGCAACGACAGCGGCGGCTCTCAAAACTCTCGATGCAGCAGGTGCGGATTTAATCGAGCTAGGTGTACCTTATTCCGATCCTTTAGCCGATGGTCCAATTATACAAGCTGCTGCCACTCGCGCCCTAGCCCAAGGTGTCAAATTAAATGATGTGATTCAAATGGTGGCGCAAGTCAGCCCCCAGATTAAAGCACCGATTATTTTATTTACCTATTACAATCCCATCCTCAATCTCGGTATTCGTAATTTCCTGACGAAAATTGCGGCGGCTGGAGTCAAGGGTTTAGTTGTACCGGATTTACCACTAGAAGAATCCGAAGAGCTGTTAATACCTGCGGCGGAGATTGGGATTGAAGTTATTCTCCTCGTCGCGCCTACTAGCTCCCAGGAGCGGATTGTGGCAATTGCTGAGAAATCTCAAGGCTTCATTTATCTAGTCAGTGTTACGGGTGTAACTGGAGTTCGATCGGGATTAGAAGACAGAGTAGGCGATATTCTAGCGAATCTTCGCAGTGTAACAGATAAACCGATCGCCATCGGCTTTGGCATTTCCGCACCAGAACACGCTCAACAGGTGCGAAAATGGGGCGCAGATGGGGTGATTGTCGGTAGTGCGATGGTTAAACGTTTAGGCGAAGGAACGCCTGTAGAAGGGCTATCCTCGATCGATCAATTTTGTCGCAGTCTCAAAGCAGCCATTGATTAAATAAGATCGATATTTGCTGTATTGACTAACATTATTCGCCAGGTAGGGGCAATTCATGAATTGCCCCTACCTGGCGAATAATGTGAAAGTTCCAAGTTATTTAATCCACGATTCTAGCTTCAATAGTAGAAATAATTCGTTAGAATTAGGAAGAACTATTCACATAGATCGATTCTAAAATTATGATCAAACGTCGTTCGTTTCTTACCTACTTTAGCCTCGGTTGGTTGACTACTTGTTTCCCTGTCGTACTTGCGGCTTGTGCTCCTAAATCTGCCACTCAAGCAAACGATAATGCTGATGCTTTAGCCACAGATCCTAACATCCCTGCAACACCAGTTCTCAAGAAAACGGCTGATGGATTTACAATTATTGGTTCTGTTGCTGAGTTAGAGAAAGCTGGATATTTACAGATAAAAGTAGCTGCAGTTTCCAAAGATCCTACTAATCCAAAAAAATTAATTGCTGTCAATCCTAAATGTACTCATCTAGGTTGTGATGTCAAATGGATACCTGAAGAGAAAAAATATGATTGTCCCTGTCATGACTCAGAGTTTGCCGCCGATGGTAAAGTCTTAAAAGGGCCTGCTACGAAAAGTTTAGCTACCTATCCTGCTAAAATTGTTGGCACTCAAGTACTGGTTAAAATTTAGATCTGATGGTGCGTTACACTTGGAAAGCTAACACACCCTGCGGCGATTGATTATCCCTTATTCACCAACTGTAACCAGAGAATAAATTCGGTACCATTTTTCTCACCTGGGGGTGGACTAGTGACCTCAATTTTACCATTCATGTGGGTAACTAATTCTTTGGCGATCGCTAGTCCCAATCCAGTTCCCGCGATACTACCCTGCGCTTGAACACCGCGATAATGACGAGTAAATAACTTGGCTAAATCTTGGGGAGGAATACCCATTCCGGTATCGCGAATGCAGATTTGTACCTGGGATTGTGCCACATCTGCTAGTTCGACATCGATGTCTACTTCTCCACCTGCGGGAGTGTATTTGAGCGCGTTATCAATTAGGTTGCTCAACACTTCTCTCAGTGCGGCTGGGTGCGCTTGAACTAATGGTAAATCGCGAGGAATATGAGCATAAAAACTCAAATTTCGGTCTTGGGCGATCGCTTCTCCAGATATAATTAAGGGATCGAGAACATCTGTTAGCTGACAAGACTCAATCCGAAATGCTGCATCGGGAAGTAATAAATTAGCATTAGATATTTGAGACTCATTCTGACTAGCTAACCGTGGTTGTAAACCTGCTGAATTTAATTCAGATTGAGAGATAGACGGAATATCGATCGAGCCTTCCAAATGCTTTAATAGTTCTTGTAATCGATCGCTCTCTCTCACGATACTCGTGGCAAAATCTCGATGAGGATCCCCTGGCTGTAAGCGTTTGATTAATAGCTTCCCAAATGTCCGAATCGCCGTGAGCGGATTGCGAAGCTGATGCAAGAGATTGTGTAGAATATCCTGCTGCTGAATTTGCAATTTCTGTTGCTGCCGAAGTTCCCGTGCGAGCCAATTCTGCCTGCGATCGAGAATACCAGCTAACGCGATCGTTTGAGCGACATGTTGAATTTCTGTCTGCTCTACTGAATTCCACGGTTCTAGCTCCCGTGTGGTCACTAGCAGCCCCAAAATCGTACCATCCGATACAAGTGGTAAAAGGATCTGATGCCGTTTGTTCTGGGTATCTTCTACACCCCTTTCTGGTAGTTTTGGTGGGGTTAGAGTACTAACCTGACTATCATCATCACTGGTTAGTTGTTTGGGAAACTGATTTGAGGATAAACTCGACGAACGATTTTCGGTTCTAAATGCTGCGCCGACGGGCATCTGTGTCATAATTTCAGACCAGATTAGCTCAGTCTCAGGATAAACCACTACTGGTAATAATTTTGACTCCCCACCGCTTGCTAGTTCCTCAGTCATATACACTACGCTAACACTCGCACCCAAGCCTTCCGCCAACAGTCGTAACTGTGCGCGACACAAAGCCATGAATTCGGAACTTGCAGCAGTAGACACAATCTTTGATGAAGGTTGAATTAGCTTATTCACCTATTTTGGCACGATCTCTAGGTTTAGTGAATAGTGACTCTCCCAACTCCCAACTCCCATCTCAATTAAGACTTATTACGAATATTAAAATTTTGTAAAATTTGATACCATCAAATGGTTCTTATAATTTTAGTTTTTCTTTATATTGCTGGATTTGAGCAGATTAAAGGGGTATTTTGATGGGGGTTGAGTTTTTAGGATGAAGCGGATAGAATAGCGACGGCTTTTGTAACAGACATTACATCTGTCTGCACCAGAGAGGAGGTAAGGCGGTTGGCTAGAAGACGCAAACGGAAAAGCCGGAGACGGCAAGAAGGGCGGAGAATTTTGGAACAGGTACCACAGTTCAGCATTGAAAGTGGTGAAGATAAACCTGTGACGGCTGCGCGCAATTACATTAAGGCAGAAGGGATTACGCCACCAGCTTTATTGCTGGTCAAACGTAACGAGCATACAACAGATCGCTATTTCTGGGCAGAGAAAGGTTTATTCGGCGCACAATACGTCGAAGAAAATCATTTTCTATTCCCCAGTCTACGATCTCTAGAGCCAGAAACAGAAAGCCAACAATTAGTAACTGTTGGCAGCAGTACCTACTAATTAAGCTGACTTTCACAGGCTCAGATATCTATTTCCAATAGGTACGCACTCAAGTACAGTAGTATTTTGAGTGCTTTTTTATTTTATCAGGTAATGGGCATTTGGAGATGGGAGATGGGAGATGGGAGAATGAAGAACACTGAGGATGTATTATTTGAGTGCAGATAGGTTCAGCTCTTCTTGTGTGGACAATTGTAGTGTGGACTGAAATATTGCCAATTCATCCCGATGTCCACTGATTTTGATCGTGGTGGGAGCTGAATCATCTGATGATTCCACCTTCAATCGCACTTGCTCTGTGCGTGAAGATCCTTGCCAGTAAAACCAGCCAGCTAGGGGTGCAGCTATTAATAATACTAGAAATACGTTACCAATCTCAGGGAATTGCATCGATAGCACTAAGGCGAGACAGATTGCGCCAATCGCCGCCATACTCGTTAACAATATTGTCAAGAACAGGCTGGGACTGACAAAGCCCTCAAAGGTAACAGTCTCCGTGTCTGGATCGACTGCGGCGATTTTGTAGGCTCGATCGACAAAATACGCCTGGAGTTTGGGGATTAATACTGCTTCTGATTCGCTAGTTTCGAGGATCATTTGCTCGATTCGTGGTTTCGTCGAAGCGCGAATGAAGAAAAACAATCCAATCGCCAGAAGCATTGTCAGCACAAAGGTTGACGTAAGTATTGTTGTGTTCATGTGTGAGGAGATGGGAGATGGGAGATGGGAGATCCGAGATCGGGAGAGAAAATCCCCTCCTCGGAGGGGCGATAGAGTCGCAGACTCTATCGGGGTGGGTATCGCTATCCCCTATTGTCGATCGAAATATACGGCTGTTGATGCAAGCCAGTGTAGATTTGGGTAGGACGGAAGATCCGATTTTCTTGGAGTTGTTCGTTCCAATGTGCTAACCAACCAGCTACCCGTGCAATGGCAAAGACGGGGGTAAATAAGTCCGAGGGGATACCCATTTTACGGTAAACCAAGCCAGAATAATAATCAACATTGGGATAAATTCCCCGTGCGCCTAAAGACTCTTCTAGCACCTCTTCCAATTTTACAGCCACATCATAGTAAGGATCGTGACCAAATTTCACGAATAGTTGCTCGGCTAAATCCTGGAGAATAATCGCGCGAGGATCTTTTACTCCTTTGTAGACACGATGTCCGAATCCCATAAATTTGTACTTAGGATCTGCGGCGAGACACTTCTCGACATATGGACGCACATTTTCCACAGAGCCAATCTCTTGCAACATCATAATCACTTCCTCATTCGCGCCACCATGCAAAGGTCCTGAAAGAGTACCGACAGATGAAGCAATCACGGTGTAAGGATCTGCCAAAGTAGAGGCTGTCACCCGTGCGGAGAACGTCGAAGCATTCATCGTATGCTCCGCATGGAGAATCAGACAGACATCCATAATCTTCGCCATCAGCGGATCTGGTTCTTTTTCTGTCAACATATACAGAAAATTTGCAGCATAATCCAAATCGTCGCGAGGTAACACAGGATCATTACCTTTCCGCATCAATTGAAATGCAGCTACCATCGTCGGAATCTTTGCCAAGAGCCTAATTACGGCTTGACGGACATAGTCAGCATCGTCAACGATGTGACGCGAGTAGAATAGTCCCAAAGCGGCTGCTGACGCTTGGAGTGCATCCATCGGATGTCCAGTTTCGGGAAAACATTTCATCATGTCTTTGATCCGATACTTAATCCGCCGATGGGAATAAATATCCGCCGAAAATTCTGCTAGTTCGGTGCTAGTCGGTAATCTACCCCAAATTAGTAAGAATGCTGTTTCGAGGAAGTTACCCTGGAGAGCGAGTGCTTGGATGGGAATACTCCGGTATTCTAAGACACCTTCTTTTACACCCTGCTCTGTGGTTTGGATCCCAACATAGCTGACACTCGATTTAGCAGCAGGAACTCCTTCTAATCCAGGTCTGTATTCAGGTTTGCGATCGCCTTCTGTCATAACAATCATTAGTTAGTACTGTTAATAATAGCTTGAGATGGGAGATGGGAGATGGGAGAAAAGTTGCGTAGGTTGGGTAGAGGATCGAAACCCAACATTCACGAACATCGCTAGTGTGTTGGGTTTCATTCTTCAACCCAACCTACATATCTATTCACCATTCACTATTCACTCTCATTCACCAATCTTAGATAAGCTGTCGCCAAAGCATATTCATCCCCAACATTGCCAGGAAATAAGACAACGGGGAGATTGGGAAATTGAGGATGGGTGGGAGGGGTGACGATTGCCGAGCAGCCAGGGACAATCTGTCCGAGTAATCTAGCCGTAGGCAGGGCTAAACCGCGACTGAGTGTGTCGTTGGAGGTGATGCCGCCCTTACTTATCAAAAATCCGATATCGGCTGGTAGGGCGCGAATAATGTCCATGAGCAGGGCGGAGACGGATTCGCCAAATTTGAGTCGATCTTTGATGCTGTTGAAGCTAAGTTCTTGACGACTGGTATAGATTGCGGGAGTATTTCCAACTGTGTGGATGGTGTCGATTCGATCGATTACAGTCGTCAACAGCTCTGTTCTCACAGTCGCATCGTCGCCGATTAATTGGGATACATCGATTTCGACACCTACTATCCCTTTAGTTTGGAGCAGTTGGGTGAGTTGTTCGGTGGTTTTGCGGACGTGGGAACCAATAATAATCACACCTGGTTTGCCGTCACGGACATATTTGGACATCTCGGTGGCAGGAATAGGTTGAGGGCCTAAATTCGCTAGGGATGTTAGGATACTCGCACCACTGCGGAATAGGAATCTCTTACCCTGACTGGCTGCTGTGAGGATATCTGCGGCAAATTTATCAAAATCTGACTGTTGTTCGCCATCGACGACACAACAGCGATTGCGTTCTAATTGCATCAGTTTGTCCAAGCTTCCAGCTCGGACTTCGTCAATCATAAATTGTACCACCCTATCTGCTGGGATTTTACCCTGAGTTTTTTCGGCGACGTAATCGGGTAAATAACTATGACTGTAACCAAAGACAGAATCGCGGGCAAATTCGGTTTTGTGGACGGGTGTTTCCACCCCATCAACGAGCAAATAATGAATGCTATCGCGGGTAATTCTCCCACCTTCAAAGAAAGCTGGCATCAAAAAATGAGCATCAAAACCGCCTAACTCCGCTGCAATCACATCAGTTTCGATCGGGTAGTGCCCCCGCAGGGTAGAATCCGATCGACTCACGACTAAGAAATCTGTCAGCCCGACTTCAGCAATAGCAACTTTCAAATTCTGACAAACTTCCCGCGTGACTGCGGCGGCTTGCACGGGTTCCATCGCCCGCGTATTGGTCAAAATAAAGAAAATAGGTGCGGTATCAGTCAACCCTAGTTTCAATGTCTTCACATCCCACTGAGTCAATAGCAAACAACTATGAACCGTCTGCGATCCGGTGGGGTCATCATCGAGGACAATGATTTTGAGTCGATCTGTCATGGTAGCTGATTGAATAAATTTTCCTGCTTCATCAATATACCCAACTTGTTTACCAATCCGCACCCATCTAGTTTGGAGCTTGATGATCCAATCGAGATCTCTAACTATTTTGGCGATACCATTCGATCGTATTTTTCAATCCTTCCTCAATTTTAACCTGTGCGGTAAATCCAAAATATTCAGTCGCTTTTTGAGTATCCAAACAGCGGCGGGGTTGTCCATTTGGTTTATCAGATTGCCAGACAATTTCACCTTGGTAATCCATTAATTTACAGATCAAAGTAATCAGATTTTTAATCGTAATCTCGTAATTAGTACCCAAATTGACTGGATCTGCTCGATCGTAATCGGTGGTTGCGATCGCAATCCCCCGCGCCGCATCATCTACATAGATAAACTCACGGCTAGGACTACCATCACCCCAGACTTGAATTTGTTTATCTCCCGCAATTTGGGCTTCATGTACCTTGCGAATTAGAGCCGGAATCACATGTGAACTTTCTGGTTTGAAATTGTCCGCAGGGCCGTACAAATTTACGGGTAATAGATAGATGCCATTGAATCCATACTGTTGGCGGTAGGATTGCAATTGAACTAGTAGAGCTTTTTTAGCTACTCCGTAAGGCGCATTAGTTTCTTCTGGATAACCATTCCAGATATCTTCTTCTTTGAATGGTACGGGTGTGAATTTAGGGTATGCACAAATCGTCCCAATACAGACAAATTTACTCACACCTGCTTGATAAGCTGCATGAATAAGTTGGGTACCCATCATCAAGTTATCATAGAATAATTCGGCTGGTTTAATTTGATTTAAACCGATGCCGCCAACATGTGCCGCCATGTGAACAATCACATCTTGGTTCTTGACGGCGGTATGACAATTTTCGAGTACTCGCAAGTCACAGTCGGCGGATCTAGGAATGGTGATATTGGCAGGATTTGCACCGAGTGTAACTAGTTCGCTGACTACTTGTTGTCCGAGAAATCCGGCTCCGCCAGTGACGAGAATTCTCTTTGTAGATAGATCTAATTTTGTCATTTATTTTATTAATTTAATTTTGAATATATTTCCTTCATCCAAGTAGGGGTAATTCATGAATCCCCCTACTTGGGGGAATAGCTTTGTGTTGTTCGGTTTAAGTTACGCAAATCTTAGATAGTGGGATGCGTAGATTTTTACCCCACCCCAGCCCTCCCCTTTCTAAGGGGAGGGAGCCGGAAAGTATCCCCTTTATAAGGGGAGTGGGTAGAGCCTCCCCTTTATAAGCTACGGTGTATACACAAGTCGGCTAGACTTCGTTGTCGATGGGCTTACCCCCCCACCCCCCCTTGGAAAGGTGGGGCTTTTGTCCCCTCCCCTGCTTGGTGCGCTGTCTTGTCGTTTTTTTATTCGGGGGGAACCCCCGAATAAAAACGCCGCTAACACTGTCGGGGAACCCGAACAGTGCGCGCATCCGCTTTATAAGGGGAGGGTTAGGGTGGGGTAAAGATCTACGCATCAACTCAAATGGACTTGTGTATACACGGTAGCCTTTATAAGGGGGGTTGGGGGGGTAACATCATCTTCGAGTCAATCTAGTCGTGCATAGTCGCTAATGCTTGACGAACGATCGCGACATCGGGTAATGTTTCTTCACCTGCATAATTAGGTGATTTTAATCCTAGTGCATGGAGATCGGTATCAACCATAAGATGGACTAATTCAGTGAAAGTAACAGTTGGTTTCCAACCGAGTTTTGTTTGCGCTTTGGTAGGATCGCCGATTAATAATTCTACTTCTGCTGGACGTAAATAACGTGCATCAAATTCGACATAATCTTTCCAGTTGAGATTGACATAATCAAACGCAACAGTCAGGAATTCATGAATTGCATGAGTTTCGCCAGTCGCAATTACATAATCATCTGGTGCATCTTGTTGGAGCATCAACCACATCGCGACAACATAGTCTTTCGCATAACCCCAATCTCGTTTTGATTCGAGATTACCTAAATAGAGTTTATCCTGTTGTTTGGCAACAATTCGGGCAATTGCACGAGTAATTTTGCGAGTCACAAATGTTTCACCACGACGGGGAGATTCATGATTGAATAAAATCCCATTGCAACCGAAGATATTATATGATTCGCGATAGTTGATAGTTTGCCAGTGAGCAAAAAGTTTGCCACAGGCGTAGGGGCTACGGGGGTAGAAGGGGGTAGTTTCCGACTGAGGGACTTCCTGTACCAAACCATACATTTCCGATGAGCCTGCTTGATAATAGCGGACTTGGAGTTTTGTCCGTTGCTCGTAATCGCGAATCGCTTCGAGCAAACGGAGCGCACCCATCGCAACTGTATCAACGGTGTATTCAGGTGCATCGAAACTCACCCGCACATGGGATTGAGCACCCAGGTTGTAGATTTCTTGGGGTTTGGTAAGTTCTAATAAACGGCGCAATGTCACGCCATCAGCTAAGTCGCCATAGTGAAGAAATAGTTTCGCCCCAGGTGTATGGGGATCTTGATACAAATGTTCGATTCGATCGGTATTAAAGGTGGATGTCCGACGGATGATACCATGAACTTCGTAACCTTTGGACAAGAGCAGTTCGGCTAGGTAGGAGCCATCTTGTCCAGTGATACCTGTAATTAATGCACGTTTCGTTTCAGTCATTTTAGCAGTCATTTGTTACATTGTGAGGCTGGAGACTTTCTGTCATCATATGTCTCAATTGCTAACAAAATACCATTAAGTTGTTGGTACATGTTCTGATTCTTTTACGCTGAACATTTCTTAACATAGCTGTGCAATGCTGGAGATGTAACGATAGCAATTCCGTCATTGCTGACAGAACAGGTCGAATCCGACAAAGCACGTAACAAGATATTACGTGCGCCGTTCAAATCTCGTCCGATTACCGTTTGGCAATTCGGACATTTGAACACTTTTGACCCGCCTAGTTTTCGATGAATATGACCACAATTTCCACAAGTTTTAGACGTATACGCTTCTGATACATCAACAACAATTGAGCCGTTTTTATCAGCTTGATGTTTAATTATTTGTTTGAAGCGATAATGTGCCCATGTCAACATCTGACGTGCTGACTTCTTATTAATCTTCCGCTTGGCACGTTTGACCATCTGAGATGTCTCAAACGTCGGCAGAAAGATAACTTGATAGTTTGTGGTTAAAAAATGCGCAGCTTTCTTATGTAATTCATCAACAAGATTTTGAATCTTGCGTCTGATTCGCATCCCTGCTCTTCTCATCGAACGTCTTTGCTTGGCAGCCACTTTAGTCATTTTTCCAATTAACTCGTCAAGGTATTGACATAGGCGGGTGATTCTTCCGATATCTCCACTACCAATTTCAATCACTTTTTCAGAGTCATATCCTGTCAAAAATGTCCGAATACCAGGATCTAAAGCAATTACAGTATTAGACCCAGATGGTTTTGAATCATATTCTTGACAGAGGACAGCAAACCAATTGCCACGATGCAAAACTAACTGAGTACCGTATTTACAACTAGTAGGGATTGGTTCAGACGATTTAAAATTCAACCCTTTTACATAGGATTTAAACCACATTCCATCTCTAAAGTTACTGTCATTGAATTTGATAGTAGAGCGAGGATTTCGGATACTTCGATATTTGGCATACGGGCTGGCTAAATATGCCTTGTGAGCATCAAAAACTGCATTTTGCCTCATGTGGCAAGGCGTAGATTTTATCCAATCAGGTAGGTCTGATTGCATAATCTTATCTCGCAATTTAAGCTTACTTAGCTTATTTTGTTGTTGTTGAGATATTGCTTGGTTGTAACAATACCTCGCTGCCGCTAACCATGCTTTCCAAATCTTGGCTAATGCTAGTTCTGGGTAGATCTGGATCTTCCTTGATTTTAGTTTTATATTTTCTAAGTCCGTAGAGTCTACAGGAAAAGACGTGAACAATGGCAAGGATGTCTTCCACCATTTCTCGTTCTGGAGACAGATTGTCTTGGTTGAGAACCACGATCTTTGTTCCATCGAGTTGACAGAGCCATTCAATGAGTTCAAACCCAAATCTGGCAAGTCGGTCTTTGTGGGCAACAATAATAGATCCGACATTGCCTGTACGGACGGCTTCCAGAATGGATCTAAGTCCTTTCCTTTTGAAATTAAGCCCACTGGCAATTTCGGTAATGAGTTCGGCTGATGGATAGAGTTCCAGTAATTTTGCAATTTGTCGGTCAAGGTCGGCTTTTTGACTTCGACTGGAGACTCTGGCGTATAGGATAGTTTTAAGATTAGTTGTATTACGTCCGGCATAAGAATTAATCAAATATCGTCGTTGACCTGCGGGTGTGCGAATGGCAGTAATAATGCCATCCTTTTCCCATCGCCTGAGCGTATGCAGACAAACTCCAAAATGTTCGGCTGCTTGTCTTGGGGTCGAGTAGTTATCCAAAAGTGAATAATGCTTAATATCTCTCTAGTCTAGCATATTATTCAGGTACTTTCAGTAAAATTCAGTAAATTAATCAACAGGAGAATGCTCCATAACTGTCAACTATCAACTGTCAACTAAATCTAGTATGCCCCATTATTCTTAGTCAACACTGTCAACAAAATCGTTTTGAACACAATCTGAAGATCCATCCAGAAATTACGATGTTTGACATAGTGGACATCAATCCGAATTCTTTGCTCGTAGGGGAGATCGTTGCGACCGGAAACCTGCCATAATCCAGTAATACCAGGTCTAATCGTTAAAACTCGATCGATATCTTTGCCATAGCGTTCAAGTTCTTCCGGTACGAGTGGACGTGGACCGACTACACTCATTTCCCCTCTTAGGACATTGATAAACTGGGGAAATTCATCTAGATTGGTGATTCGTAGAAACTTACCGATTTTGGTGATGCGCGGATCGTGTTTGAGCTTAAAATTTTCGGTAAATTCCTGACGTAGCTCATCCGATTGTGCCATCATCTCTTCTAGCAGGATATCGGCATTGGGAATCATCGTCCGAAACTTAATACAGCCAAACCGACGATAATTTTTGCCAACACGTTCTTGGATGTAGAATACTGAGCTGGATGATGAAGTGCAAGCGATCGATCCTGCCAACACCAGATAGACTGGAGCGCATAGTACCAGCACCGACAGCGAAAAGACGATATCAAATATTCGCTTGAAAATATCGCTAGATCTGCGGTTTAGCTGTTGGGATAGAGATTTAAACAATCTCTTTGAAATAATTTGACTAGTTGCGGTCGTCTTATTCCTCCATTTCACTCTATCACCAATATTCCTCACACTATGTTGCTCCATTCTGTTTACTACACGCACTTTCAAGTCAATTAGACTGCACCCCTTTTTTGTTTATCTGCCGATTGCCACTCCTGACAGTAGCGATCGAGTAAACTCAGATATTGCGATCGAAAAACTGAAGCCGCGAAGCCCTCAGCATGAGCGCGAATCCGCTCTGCTTGAAACTGTTGGTAGTAAGTTTCAAACGTAGAGACAGCAGTCAGGATCGCTGCTGTAGTTTGACTGGGAAACAGGATTCCCGTACCATGATCGGGGTGAAAGCGAATGTCCAGAACGGTTTCGGCTGCACCACCAACGCCATAGGCGATGACGGGTGTGCCACAAGCCTGAGCCTCTACCAATACGATACCAAAATCTTCGCAAGCTGCATAGACAAATGCTTTTGCACGAGCTAAATAATCTTGGACAACGGAATTGGATTGGAAGCCTAATATTTTGACGTTAGGTTTAGCAATTTGTTGCAATTTTTTTAATTCTGTTCCCGTGCCGATGACGACCAGATTTTTACCATTTTGATTGAATGCTTCGACAATCGGGGCAACTTGTTTGTACCCAACTAGACGACAGACAGTCAGATAGAAGTCCTCTTTGTCAGCATTGCAGGTAAACCTGTCGATATCCACAGGTGGATAGACGACATCTGCATGGCGACGATAACATCGCCAAATTCGGCTGGCGGTAAAGTGAGAATTGGCAATAAAATAGTCAACCCGATTGGCAGAAATCACATCCCACTGGCGCAATTGGTGGAGTAGATAGCGGGTAAATATCCCTGGTAAGCCCTGTCCGAGTCGGCTTTGGTCTAAATAGTCAAAAGTCAAGTCCCAGGCATAGCGCATCGGCGTATGGCTATAGCAGACGTGCAATTGTTGGGGAGAAGTAATCACCCCTTTGGCGACAGCATGGGCAGAGGATAAGATCACATCATAGTTCCTCAGGTCTAATTGCTCGATCGCGATCGGCATCAATGGTAAATATTTCTGGACACCACCCCTAGCTCCAGGTAAATTTTGGAGGAAAGTAGTCCCAATTTTGCGTTGGTACAAATAGCTATCTGGATTGGTAGATTCAAAGTCAATCAGTGCATACAGATCCGCATCGATAAACTGCAATATTTCTTTGACAACTAACTCCGAACCTCCCGTAGCTTTCGGTGTCAACCATTCATGGACTAGGGCGTATTTTAGGTTGGACATGGGGGGACGGGGTGTGTGGGGTGTGTGGGGAGTTGGCTGGACTTCGTTTACAGTGGGTTTACCCCCCAACCCCCCTTGGAAAGCAGGGTGGTTTCATACAGAGAAAGAAAATTACCCAGCTCTTGTGCTTCGTTATCAACCGCCCGTAGATAAATCACGGGCTACCTGCATTCAAGTCCACTTAAGTGGACTTTAGCTATTAGCCCGCACTTCAGTTGCGGGTGGTTAATGACTAGACACCAATGTTTGTGCATTTTTCTTTGCTTGTATGAAACCACCCTGGGTTCCCCCCTTTTTAAGGGGGGCTAGCAGGGTGGTTTCATACAGAGAAAGAAAAATCCAGAACCTGATGGCTTCGTTCATCACCCACCCGCAACTGAAGTGCGGGCTAGTAGCTCAAGTCCACTTAAGTGGACTAGATATATTATTCTTCGCTTGTATGAAACCACCCTGCCTTTTTAAGGGGGGCTAGGGGGGATCTAGATCTCGAAACGAAGTCCATCCAACTTATGTATACACCGTAGCTTGGAAAGGGGGGCTTTCCGACTCCCTCCCCTTTCTAAGGGGAGGGCTGGGGTGGGGTAAAGATCTACGCAGCAACCCAACAAATATCTAAAAACGCTCAATCCACGTCCGAATAGTTACCGCCTTATCAAAATCTGGCTGATTGAGATAAATTGATTGGAGATTATTTAACATTCGCAATAGAATCTGACGATTAGTAATTGGGTGGAGAATTTCCGGTGGTAAGACAGGGATATTTTGTTGATAGATATTCATCAGTTTTTGGCGACAATCTTCGGCAAATAATATTTCACCTCGATCGAATGCATCGACAAATATTTCACTATCTTCAAAATCGGGACGAATCAAAAAATGTCCGGGCATCCCAATTCCCACCATCGGGAAATCGATCCGTTTGGCTATTTCTAGATAGATCAGTGCTAAGGTAATCGGAATTCCAGTTTGGAGATCGATCACATCATTCAAGAAGCTATTACGAGGATTGTAATAGTCATGCTCATTCCCATAAAAATTGAGATCTATATATAAATATTGATTGATGGTTTGGATCACCTTCAGCGGATACCTGGTATTTGGCAATCTCTGGGCGATTTCCTGTGCCATTGTTTCTAGTATTCCCAGATATCGATCGAAATCGAGATCGGGATACTCAATCTGAGCAATATATAATGCCGCTCTCGCGAGATTGATTTCTCTGTCTACTCGATCGATCTCAGCCAAGAAATTCCCTAAAGGATTAGTCATCATCATCTATGTTCGCAGGAATTTGCAACTGCCAGAAGCTCAGTTTACCTGCTTTTACAGTGATTTAGCCTAATTTGCGATCGAGATCTAATCCAATCTCGTGTTTGTATCACAGGCCTTGAACAAATCATCTTGCAAAATATAGTTATGTTCAGATTAGAAATAAAACCCTAAGTGAAAGTACAGAGATTAATAAAATATCTAGATACTCAGTACGGATACTCTAGTGATTTCACGGATGGAATTCACCTAGATCTGAGATTAAAGTTAATACAAAGCGGTTGATAATTTATCCAAATTTTCTCGATCGCCACCAAGCATCTACACCATATAAAAATTCATCCTCAAAATATCATCCGATCCGAATTTTATTCGTAATCGCCCTGAATTTTGTGGCGATCTATTGACAATTCAAAAAGTACCCCCGATTACACATTAGGCAAAATAACTATGGCTCTCACTGCGATTTCCGGGCTTAAAACTTATACTATTAGCTACACTGCTCCAAAAATATCAGTAGTTCGCACAACAACTACTGGTGGTGCAGCAGATACAAGTTTTAACACTACTGGAACATTAAATTTACCAGACATTCTCGATCTCACAGCTACTCCGAATTTGAGTTTAGGTATTCTTGTTGACAGCCAAGATCGCGCTCTGATCTTCACAAAAAATACCGAGCAAAATGTCATTAATGTCACTCGACTCACCAGTTATGGCGCAGTAGACACTACTTTTGGAGTCAATGGAACTTTTGAAGTTGCATCTACGGTCAGTGCTGTTCTTCCCGCAGTCTTATTGAGCAACGACACTACGATGTCCTTCGGTGGTGTATCAACCCCAATTGGTGGACAGACAGCAATTTCAGACGCAAACACACGCACATTACTGCTGACAGACACCAGCCCCAACCTCTTACTCTTAGAAGGAGGAGCCATTGACGGTACAGGTACTACCGCAGACAACATCATCGTCGGCAACAGTGCTAGCAATACTCTCAAAGGCGATGCTGGTAATGATACCCTCAATGGCGCAGCCGGTAATGATACCCTCGATGGTGGTGCTGGTGACGACATCCTGTTTGGTGGTACCGATGCCGATAAAATGAGCGGTGGGATCGGCAACGACACGTATTTTGTAGATAATGTTGGCGATACCGTAGTCGAAGATAAAGATGCAGCCGCAATAGCCGCAGTAGCCGGAGTAGCCGCAATCGGTGGTAACCCTGCAATCGCCGCAGTAGCCGCAGTAGCCGCTGTAGACGGAGGCATAGACACCGTAAAATCGACCATCAGCTATACCCTGACCAAAAATGTCGAAAATCTAACCTTACTAACGGTAGACAACATCGTCGGTGCTACTAGTTTAAACAACATCAATGGTACTGGTAATGGTTTAAATAACACTATCATCGGCAACAGTGGCAATAATGTCCTTTCTGGTGGTGCAGGTGCTGATAACCTAACTGGTGGTAAAGGTAACGACACTCTTGATGGTGGCGTTGGTGCAGATACCATGATTGGTGGTATCGGAGACGACAGATATATCGTCGATAACGTTGGCGATGTTGTGAGCGAAGTAGCTCCAGCACTTACAGGAGCAGCACTAACAGCATCAACAACCGCAACAACCGCATCAACAACCGCAACAACCGCAGCAGTAACAGCAGCAGGACTAGCAGCAACAACCGCAGCAGCAGCAACAACCGCAGCAGCAGCAGCAACAACCGCACTAATAGTAGCAGGTACACCAGCAACAGCAGCAATAACCGCACTAACAGCAGCCGTAACAGCAGCAAACGCATCAGCGGCAGCAGTAGGTACATCAGGAGCAGCAGCAGCAGCAGCAGCAGCAGCAACAGCCGCAACAGCCGCAACAACAGCCGCAACAGCCGTAACAGCAGCCGCAGGTACAGCAGTAACAGCAGCAGTAACAGCAGCAGCAACAGCAGCAACAGCCGCAGTAACAGCAACAACAGCAGCAACAACCGCAGCAACAGCAGCCGCAGCAGCAACAGCCGCAGGACTAGCAGGAGTTGAAGGTACCGACACCGTAGAATCTTCAGTGTCTTACACTCTCGGTGCTAACATTGAAAACCTGATTTTGAAAGGTTCTGCCGCTAACGGGACTGGTAATGCTGAAGCCAACGTCTTGACTGGTAATAGTGGTGCCAATATCCTGGATGGTGGTACTGGTGCCGACACCATGATCGGTCTTGGTGGAAATGACACCTATCGGGTCGATAACATTGGGGATATCGTAAATGAAACATACCCCAACTCTTCGGGCATCGATACTGTTGAAGCGTCAATTGATAATTACACTCTTACTGCTAACGTTGAAAAACTCACCTTGATGGTAGGTGCAACCATTCTTACCGGATCGGGTAATGATCAAGCAAACACCATCACTGGTAATGATAATAACAATATTCTCAATGGCGCAGCGGGCAATGATACCCTCTTTGGTGGTCTTGGTAACGACACTCTGAATGGTGGTACTGGTAACGATATCCTCAACGGTGATGACGGTAACGATATCCTCAATGGTGGCGACGGTAACGACACCCTCAATGGTGGTGCTGGTAACGACACCCTCGATGGCGGTATTGGTAGCAATACTCTCAAGGGTGGTGCCGGAAATGACACTTATACCGTCAATTTGGCAACCGATACGATCGTCGAATTAGCCGTAGACGTAGCCGCAGTAGCCGCAGTAGGCACAGTAGGACAAGCAGGCTATGTAGCTCCAGTAGCCGCAGTAGTTGGATCTGCTGGAGGTGTAGACACCGTAAACTCTACTGTCAGCTATACTCTCTCTGCCAACGTTGAAAACCTCAACCTGTTAGGTACAACTAACATCAATGCTACTGGTAATGCTGGTGTCAACAACATCGTTGGAAACAGCGGCGATAACATCATCAAAGCTGGTGCAGGTAACGATACTGTAGATGGCGGTGCAGGTAACGATACCATCTTTGGTGGTGCAGATAACGATACCCTCACTGGTGGTGCAGGAAACGATACTCTAGATGGTGGTCTAGGTAACGACGCAATGACTGGTGGTCTGGGTGACGATACCTACATCGTTGACAGCACTGGTGATACTATTTTGGGCGAAGGTGCCGTCATCGCCACTGATGGTAACGATACCGTAAAATCTTCAATCAATTTCAACCTTGGCACTTCGGCTGTTAACGTTGAAAACCTGATCCTGACAGGTTCTGCAAACATTAACGGTACAGGTTCTGCTGGTAACGACACCTTAACTGGTAACAGTGGTAACAACGTTCTTAAAGGTCTTGCTGGTGACGACACCTTAACTGGTGGCGGTGGTGTTGATACTCTACTTGGTGGTGTTGGTAACGATACCTATAACATCAATAGTGCTAGCACCATTGTGACCGAAGTGGCAGGCGAAGGTACTGATACCGTGAACTCTTCGATCAACTATACCCTGACGACTAATGTCGAAAACCTCACTCTAGCAGGTACCACTGGTATCAATGGTACTGGAAACAGTTTAAACAACGTTATCACTGGTAATGCTGGTAACAACACCCTCCGTGGTGGTGAAGGCGATGATACTCTCGTTGGTGGCTTAGGTAACGATACCTTAGTTGGTGGTGTGGGAAATGACATCCTCCAAGGTGGCGATGGAGACGATACTTATCGCTTCGATACTGCTGTCAACCTAGGATCTGACACTATTAGCGGTGAAACTGCTGGTACCGATACACTCGTATTCTTCGGTGGTACTGCAGTAACTATCAACATTGATAATACTACTGTCGGTTCAACAGGCATAGGTGCGCAAACTGTCTATAGTAGTGGTCTCAATAGCTTGGTGCTGACCATCACAGCTTTGAACACCATCGAAAACGTCACTGGTGGTTTGGGCAATGACACCATCACTGGTAACGATTCTGCAAATACCTTGATTGGTGGCGCAGGTGACGACATAATCAATGGTGGTTTAGGCAATGACATTCTCACTGGTGGAGCTGGTAAAGATAAATTTAATTTCACCAGCATCCTTTCAGCTACTAATCTTGAAACTATTACCGACTTCACAGTTGGTCAAGACAAGATTCAGTTGAGTAAAACAACCGTGTTTGGTGCTTTTTCTGCTCTTACTGTTGGTAGCACACTAGACAAAGCTGATGTCGCAATTGTTACTAACGATGATGATGCTGCAATTTCTTTAGGGAAGATTGTCTACAACAGCTCTAATGGTAACTTGTTCTACAATGCTGACGGTACTACTGCCGGCTACGGAACTAATGGTGGTCAATTCGCAACATTGAAAACTGGTCTGACTACACTAAGTAGTGCTGACTTCCTCGCAATTGCTTAATTGCTGGTAAATAGTCAATCTGATTAGAATCCAGAGCAGATTTCTCCTAGCAGAAATCTGCTCTGTTTTTTTGGATATGGATTCAAACTATTAAAAAATTAATGATGATTTTGTTTCGAGACTGAATCCAACCGACAGCGAGAAATCCCACTAGTTAAAGTTGTACGACATCTCCTAATAACAAAATCGAAATCACCATTAATAACATCCCCGCAGCGATATCTAGCGTTTCCGGTGACAATACCTTCGCTAGATAACGTCCCAATAATACCCCTACCAAACTAGTCGCAATCAGCGCAGAGCCAGCACCAATAAATACAATCCACGGCGAGCCAGATTGAGCACTCAATAGCAACGTCGCTAATTGTGTTTTGTCACCCATTTCTGCCAGGAAAATAGTAATAAATGTCGAAAAAAACGTGCTCCACATTCCAGATTTTTGGATCTGCGCTGTCGTTGCGGTTTCGAGCACGAGATTGTCGGGTGGAGTTTCTGGTTGAGCAGGACTATTCACAGGGAAATTCGCATCATACTTAAGTTTTATAACTGTATCGTACATCGTAGAGTACTAGAGCCAAATCCCCAATTCTTTGTCAAAACGAATTGCTTCTAAGCTCCGATCACCATACACACCTTCGATTTGCTCCCGACAACAAGCAATCGCAAAATCATTCAAATCTTCCGGCTCAATCCCAAACATCGCCACAAATGTATCTTCTTGTACTCGACAAAACTGCGGGCGATTTTCATAAATATTACAGGAGCGAGTGTCTTTATCCAAATTGATACACCAACCATCCTCACCTACCATGCTGAGATAGATGGCTAGCTGCTCCGGTGGTAAGTACTCATCCAAATCTGGTCGATCTTTCGGATCCAAGTTACAACAAGCCCCACACTGCTTTACACACTGCCATGTAGCCATATTTTCGATTAGCTCAGTTATTATCTATCCAGTTTATTCGGTATTTACCGAAGGGCGAGAGAAAAGCCTCCGACTTCAGGCGCGGGGATGAACTCGGCTGCGCGGTAGGCTGAAATACGGGAGGAGACCTCCCGTATCGCCTACCTTGACTTTAGTCGCCTAGAAGCGATGCCACGGCTTTAGCCATCTGGTCGGGTTCCCGATTCGTAACAAGTTAAGCAACAAGCAGGATTCCCAAGCTTTCAAAAAGACAACCGCTCAGTCGAATATAAAACGACTGGCTGGAAGTTGGCAGCGGATCGTAAATCAATCACAATCACCGACAAAATTGGCATTGGTAAGTTGAAGTTAAAAGGTACAAGAGATCTGAACTTCTATCAACCCGACCAAATTAAGCGTGTGAGACTGGTAAAACGAGCGGATGGCTACTATGTGCAATTCTGCATTTCAGTAGATAGAGAAGAGGTGATTTTGCCTACTAAAAATACGATCGGATTAGATATGGGTTTGAACCATTTCTACACCGACTCGAATGGTGAGCAAGTCGAAAACCCTCGCTTCTATCGCAAGGCTGAAAAAAGCATGAAGCGGTCGCAAAGACTAGTTTCACGCAAGGTCAAAGGTTCTAGTAATCGCAGGAAAGCTAGAGTCAAATTAAGTAGAATCCACCTCAAAATAAGCAGGCAACGTAAAGACCACGCTATCAAATTGGCGCGGTGCGTAATCCAATCTAACGATTTGGTCGTCTACGAAGATTTGAGAGTGAAGAACATGGTTAGAAACCACTGTTTAGCTAAGTCAATTAGCGATGCAGGTTGGTATCAATTTAGGAGATTCCTCGTCAAGTTGATTAGAATACAGAGCGGATTTCTTCTAGGAGAAGTCGGCTCTGTTTTTTGGTGGTATCGCAACCCTACCCCAGCTCTCCCATTGGAAAGCTACTGTGTACACACAAGTCTCTCTGAGTTGATGCGTAGATCTATACCCCACCCAA
This sequence comes from Chamaesiphon sp. 336R_metabinner_41, assembly GCA_025359915.1. Classification (GTDB taxonomy): domain Bacteria; phylum Cyanobacteriota; class Cyanobacteriia; order Cyanobacteriales; family Chamaesiphonaceae; genus Chamaesiphon. The sequence goes on from JANYDE010000076.1 coordinate 28,716, forward strand.
CCTCCCCGAGGATGCGGGGAGGAGCTAACTTGTCTTTGAGTATCTTCAACTTTGTATAAGATGAATTTCCCCTTGAAAAGTGGGATTCTTGTCCCCTCCCCTTTCCAAGGGGAGGGTTAGGGTGGGGTAGAGATCTCCGCATCAACTCAAACGGACTTGTGTATACACGGTAGCCTTTCCAAGGGGGGGTTGCAATACGGTTCGGATACTGATTGACGGACAAAACTCCTGAAACAACCAAAATCCGTAGGTTGGGTTGAGCAAGGGGCGAAACCCAACAAACACACCAACACCCTGGAAATGTTGGGTTTCATTCTTCAACCCAACCTACAGGAAAAAGATTTGTCCGTCAATCAGGTTCGGATAAGCTCCTCATGACTTTTATTAACGGCTTAGATACCTCGAACCGAACCGTTACACACTAATAACCCATTCACTATTCACTATTCACTATCCACTAACTATTCTAGAGATATAGGTCTAACCGAACCGTATTGGGGGGGTTGCTGACAGTTGCCATAATATATAGATTTACCTAGAATTAAACGAGTTGATTCTGGGTAAATGATGGATAGACTAATCAGCATTGGTGAGCTAGCAGAATTGAAAGCGGTGAGCGTAGATACGATTCGTCGCTGGGA